>NZ_CP151979.1:1210000-1512500 GCF_038593265.1 Ureibacillus sp. FSL W7-1570 | reverse complement strand
AAAATTTTTCTAAAATAAAATACCCTATTAGGTATTTGGAGGTTTTGAGATGTCGATAAAGGCACATGTACAGTTAGATTGTACGGGGCTTTCATGTCCAATGCCGATTGTGAAGACGAAAAAGGCAATGGAAGGTATCGAGGAAGGCCAAGTATTAGAAGTGAAAGCGACCGATAAAGGTTCAATTGCCGACTTAAAAGCATGGTGTGACAGTGTTGGACATCAATATATCGGTATGTTTGAAGAAAATGGCGTGCTGTTTCATTACATTCGTAAATGTAATGAGCAAGTTGTTGAAAAGAAATTTGAACATACAATCTCGAATGATGAAGTTCTGAGTCGAGTGAAAAATGGCGGAATTCTTCTAGATGTTCGAGAAGAAGCGGAATACGCTTTTGGTCATATTGAAGGTTCCATATCCATTCCAATGGGGGAATTAGAAGACCGTTTAGATGAATTAGACAAAGACAAGGAAATCTATGTCATTTGTCGAACAGGTACACGCAGTGATTTAGCTGCTCAAAAATTAGTAGAAAAAGGTTTTACAAAAGTTTATAACGTCTTACCAGGAATGAGTGCTTGGAAAGGCGATTTAATAAAAAAATTATAAATTCGGAGGGGTTTGAAAAATGTCTAATAAAGTTGCAATTATTGCAAGTAATGGTGGATTATTTGATGCATATAAGGTATTTAATATCGCAACGGCAGCAGCTGCTACAGAGAAAGAAGTAGCAATCTTCTTTACATTTGAGGGTCTGAACTTGATTCATAAAGAAGCGATGAAACAATTGCCACTTCCAGAAGGAAAAGAACATTATGCAGAAGGATTTGCGAAAGCAAATGTTCCAAGTATTCCGGAATTAGTAGAAATGGCAAAAGAGATGGGAGTAAAATTAATCGCTTGTCAAATGACAATGGATGTTATGAATTTAACGAAAGAAGACTTTATTGATGGAATTGATGTAGGTGGCGCAGTTACATTCCTTGAGTTTGCAAAAGATGCTGCACCAACATTAACGTTTTAATCATTTGTTTTATTCCATTCTTTAGTGGAAAGGATTACTCTTCCACTTCATATCACAAAAATATACCTGCAGGGGGTAAGTGGAATGGCAGTTCAAAAAATGACATCAGCACAAGTAGCTCGTAAAGTAATCGAAAATCAACCATTATTTATTTTAGATGTACGAAACAGAGATAATTTTGAAGATTGGAAAATTGAAGGACACCGATTTGAATATTTAAATGTGCCTTACTTTGAATTATTAGATGGTGTGGAAAAAATTCTTCCAAAATTACCGTCCGATCAAGATATTTTAGTTGTTTGTGCGAAAGAGGGCTCTTCTGTCATGGTTGCGGAAATGCTTTCAGATGCAGGATACGATGTGTACTACCTTGAGGGGGGTATGAAAGCTTGGAGCTCTTACCTCGAGCCAATTAAAGTAGGTGATTTGACTAATGGAGGTGAACTGTATCAATTTGTTCGTCTAGGGAAAGGCTGCTTATCTTATATGGTCATTTCTGATGGTGAAGCTGCCATTATTGACGCAGTTCGTTTTAAAGATGTGTTCATCAACTTTGCGAAAGAAAAAAATGTGGAAATTACCCACGTATTTGATACACACTTACATGCGGACCACATCTCCGGAGGACGCCATATTGCAAAGGAAACAGGGGCGAAATATTATTTACCACCAAAAGATGCAGATGAGGTGGTTTATGAATATAATCCATTGGAAGATGGTTTAACAGTGAAGGTTGGGAATTCCAAAATTGAAGTAGGCGCTCTGTATTCACCAGGTCATACAATTGGTTCAACTTCCTTCATCGTAGATAACAAGTATTTATTAACAGGAGATATTTTATTCATTGATTCCATCGGTCGACCTGACTTAGCAGGACGTGCTGAGGATTGGGTAGGCGATCTTCGTGAAACGCTTTATCGCCGTTATCGTGAGTTAGCGGAAGATTTAATTGTATTGCCTGCACACTTCATGATTATTGATGAGTTGAATGAAGATGGAACAGTTGCAAAACGTTTAGGGAATCTATTTGCGGAAAACCATGGTTTAAATATTGAAAGTGAAGAAGAATTCCGTAAGACAGTAACAGAAAACTTGCCACCACAACCAAAT
This sequence comes from Ureibacillus sp. FSL W7-1570, assembly GCF_038593265.1. GTDB lineage: Bacteria > Bacillota > Bacilli > Bacillales_A > Planococcaceae > Ureibacillus > Ureibacillus suwonensis. The sequence goes on along the minus strand of NZ_CP151979.1, from coordinate 1,510,365 downwards.
GCATACCAAGAAATTCGTCAAGTAAATATGGGGAAATTGACACCAGACGAAGAAGAACAAATGGAAATGGAAATCGGTCCAAACCGTTGTGCGGTACGTTAATTATGAAACAGGTGGGGAGAATGATAAACTCCCCCTTTTTAATGAGAATTAAAAAGGAGCGTTTGAAATGGAAGTCAATCAAGTGTTAGATGCAAAAGGATTATCTTGTCCACTCCCGATTGTACGGGCAAAAAAAGCAATGGATACGTTAGCGACAGGTCAAGTGTTAGAAGTGCATGTGACAGACAAAGGCGCACTATCTGACTTTCCTGCTTGGGCTAAATCAAGTGGACATGAAATATTAGATCAATCGATTGAAGCGGATGTAATCAAATTCATTATTAAAAAGGGATAACGAATCGATAAAGAGGAGAGGTGACATTCGGGAGAGGGTGTCACCTCTTCTGGAAAGAAGGTATCAACATGGACATTGCTTGGATTCTAACCATATTTGCAATAGGATTTGTTGGGTCATTTATCTCAGGGATGGTTGGAATTGGTGGATCGATTATTAAATATCCAATGCTTTTGTATATCCCTTCTTTATTAGGCTTTACCGCATTTACAGCTCATGAGGTATCTGGGATAAGTGCTGTACAAGTATTCTTTGCTTCTCTTGCTGGTGTTTGGGCATATCGAAAAGGTAACTTTTTAAATAAATCCCTTATTTTCTATATGGGAAGTGGAATTTTAATAGGAAGTATCATCGGAAGTTTTGGTTCATCCTATTTTTCGGAACAAGGTGTTAACATTGTATACGGAATCTTGGCGTTAATCGCCGGAATTATGATGTTTATTCCAAAGAAGCAAATTGATGATATCCCGTTAGAACAAGTCACTTTCAATAAACTACTTGCAACGATTTTATCTCTCATAGTGGGAATTGGTTCAGGGATTGTTGGAGCAGCCGGTGGTTTCCTCCTTGTACCGATAATGCTTGTCGTATTAAAAATACCAACTCGCATGACCATTGCAACAAGTTTAGCTGTTACGTTTATTTCATCGATAGGAAGTGCAGTAGGGAAACTATCAACAGGGCAAGTAGATTACTTGCCAGCCATTATTATGATTGTCGCAAGTATCATTGCTTCACCTTTAGGAGTGAAGGTTGGTAAAAAAATGAACACTTCTATTTTGAAGTGGATTCTAGCGATTCTCATTATCGGTACAGCTATTAAAGTATGGATGGATATACTATAAAAACAAGTTACATGAACAATGGGAAAAATCTTATTGAATCAATCAAAAAAATTTTAGACTTCCCAAAGGTATTATGAGATAGATTTTAGTAATAAATAAATAGAAAGAAGGAAATGGGATACTATGAGATCGTCACTTTGACGGTCTTTTTGTATGTTTAAGAACTAATTAATAGAAGATTTTTTGAGAGATAATCTAATTTTGAGAGTTTTGCAAAATTAGATTTTTATTAAAAAGAGTTTTAAAAGAAGAGGCTGGGACAAAACCCCCTCTAAAATGGAAACAGCCCATGAAATTTCATTCCAAAATTTCATGGGCTGTTTTTCATTTTTTCAATAAAAAATAAGGACCTCTTCTGTTAAAATTAAGTTAGCACACAAAACCTAACAGAAAGAAGGGTCCTTATGTTCAAATATTATAACATGAATCAATTAGTTTTGCCTCTAGATTTAGAAATAAAATTACAAGAAAATGATATTGCCTTCCACATTCACCATTTAGTTGAAAGTATTCCAGATGAAGCCTTCCAGCCGTTTCTTCGAAATACAGGTTGTCCTGCTTATCATCCACGCATGATGCTAAAAATTATTTTGTGTGCCTATTCGCAGTCTGTCTTTTCAGGTCGAAAAATTGAAGCGCTATTAAAGGACAGTATACGAATGATGTGGTTGGCACAAGGATATGAACCAAGTTATCGGACGATCAATCGTTTTCGTGTGCATCCGGAAGTAAAAGAATTAATTCGTCAATGTTTTGTCCAATTCCGTTGCCAACTGGTGGAAGAAAAGTTAATCGATCAAGAAGCCATTTTTATCGATGGTACGAAGATTGAAGCGAATGCCAATAAATTTACTTTCGTATGGAAGAAATCCATTGAAAAATACAACCAAAGCTTAATTGAAAAATCCAATCAGCTCTACAACGAACTGTTAGAGAAGGAAATCATCCCTGAAATGGAGCGGGAAAATGAGGGAGAACTGTCCGTTGAAGAACTCGCTCAAATGGTGCAACAAGTCGATGAAGTGATTACGGAATATGACCAAAAGATAGAAGCATCGCCCGATGCCACAGAACGAAAAGCATTAAGAAGCGAACGGAAATATCCGAAGCGAGTGTACAAACAGTTGATTGACTTGATTTTACGTAAACAAAAGTATCAAAAAGACTTCGAAATCTTGGGTGAACGGAATAGTTATTCCAAAACAGACTTAGATGCGACGTTCATGCGAATGAAAGACGACTATATGAAAAACGGTCAATTGAAGGCTGGATACAACGTACAAATCGCAACAGAAGGTCAATACGCACTAGCTTATAGCATCTTTCCAAATCCTACTGATACACGTACATTGATTCCGTTCTTGAATGAGATTGAGAAGCATTATTTTCCATTGCCAAAATATATTGTCGCAGATGCTGGTTATGGTAGTGAACAAAACTATGAAGACATCCTTTCGAATCGAAAATGTGAGGCACTCATTCCATATACCATGTATGAGAAAGAACAAAAGAAGAAATATAAACAAAATCCATTTCATCCAGACAATTGGATGTACGACGAAGAAAGTGATACCTACATTTGTCCAAATCAGCAGCGAGTAACCTTCCGTTATCGTTCTGTACGTACAGATAAGACTGGTTTCAAACGAGAATTGAAAATCTATGAATGTGAAAACTGTTCAGGATGTCCATTTCGTTCATCATGCACAAAAGCAAAGGAAGGCAATCACCGAAAGGTCATGGTGAATGAAAAATGGGAACAACAAAAAGAATATGTAAGAGCGAAGCTTTCAGAAGAAAAAGCTGGTTCTATTTTCCGTCAACGTAAAATAGACGTAGAACCAGTTTTTGGATTCTTGAAGGCTAATTTGCGTTTCACTCGATTTTCCGTTCGAGGAAAATCGAAAGTGGAAAATGAAATGGGCATTGCCTTAATGGCCGTGAATTTACGAAAATACACGGCCAACAAAGATCAACTAACCAAAAATAATGGGGATAAATGGAAAAAGGAGAATTTGAGTTGGCTCAAATTCTCCTTTTTCCTATCTAGAAGCTAGTTTTGTCCCAGCCTCATTTTGTATCTTTGGTTTACAAATATTCTGTTTGTCCTTTTTTGGGCGTACTTGCAGAATTTTTCGCTTTAAAAATTTTTTAAGCGGTTTGTTGCTTTTTACTCTCTTTTGCCATTGCGAGAGCTGAAACCAGTAATACGATGGCGTTCAAGTAAATATGAGTTTTTACTTTATCGATTCCCCACACATGCAGGGAGTTCGCTGTAAGATAACTTTTCATTCTTGAATTGCACCGTTCTACACTGGTTCGCTCATTGTAAAGTTCTTTCCAACGTTTGGAATCGCGGTGTGGATTAGAGTACCGGCGAAGATCCTTATTCACGTTAATTTTTACTACCATTCCATAGTTGGAGGATGAACAGGCTGCCATTCCTAATGGGCAATCCACTTTTCCGGTTGCGTGTGGACATCTGAATTTGAGCTGATCCTTATTGGCGCCCCAATAAGTCATTTCGTACCCCATCGAACAGCGTGGGGTTCCATTGGAGGCAATTCCTTCGGGAGGCTCCTTTTCATTACGCAAATTGAGTGGAATAATAGCTTGAGCCCCGATGTTCTTGGCGGATTCGTAGTTTTTTAGCTGGTCGTACCCACCATCCATTATCAGGAAATCAATTTTAGAGTTTGTACAACTCTTTACTTGTTCAATTAATTGTGGTGCGACATCCCCATCGTTGATATGAGCAGGGGTTACTTCAATCGCCATTGGTAATTCACTTTTGGTGTCAACGGAAAGATGCATCTTATAGCCAAACCAAGTAATTTTATTACCGAAGGAATCAAACTTTGCCCCCCAATTGGCGTTGCCTGTTTGTTCACTTCGCTTCTTAGGCTGCTTCTTTTCATAAGCATCAATGGCGGCACTGTCGATAGCCTGATGTTTTCCATCAATTACTCCTTCCTCTTGAGCTAACTGGACGAGATCTTGAAAGATTCTTTTCACAAGTCCAGTTTTGGTTAGTGAAGAAAATACTCGGCTAAGAGTAGAGATGGATGGTGCAGGCCTGCTAATATCTAAACCACATTGGTAACGAAAACGCAGGTCATTTTTTAATCGATTGTGAAGAGAAGTAAAAGTATCAATACCTTCTAATGGGGCAGCGATAAGAGCCCTTAATATCCCTTCTTTGGAATGTCCTTCAGCCCCTTGGGGTGAAGAACTTTTCAATTGTTTAGCATAAGGACGCAAATCTAGAGCACTAAAAAAGATCGGTAATTTCTCTTTTGACTCTAAAATTTGCAATTCTTCAAAGGAAAATAGACTTTCTTGTAGAATATACAAAGTGACTTCCTCCTTATGGATTTTTGTGGTTTGGTCACTTCAAAATTCTACAAATAAGGGGTGAAGTCCTTTTTTATGCTTTAGAAAACCTTATGACTCTTGGGTTGAAAAATGTGCAAAATGCTCGATATATTAATAATCCGGAATATTCTGTTAGTTGATTTTTCCATTACAACTTTTCGATTACAACCTTTTCATAAAAAAGCACCTTCTTCTCCATTCATTTATTTGTACAAAATTTTTTCCACAGAAAAACTGCACCTCAAACTATTGTTAAAGCCGATGATAAAATCCCCAATATAGCCGGAATAAAATTCCCCACTTACAATAGAACCATAGTGTCAATGAGAGGAGCTATGGTTCGTGATTACGAGAGGGGAATTTTTTATGATCAAAGAGATGTATGAAAGGGGAATGAGTATTTCCGATATTGCGAGGGAGTTGGGGATTGATCGGAAAACCGTTCGAAAATATATTCTCTCCCCCAATCCCCCTTCCAAATCTAAGCGAAAACAAAGAAAAAGCAAGTTAGATCCATTTAAAGAGTATCTTCAAAAACGAATGTTAGAGGATGGGGTGTTCAATAGCGAAAAGTTATTTTTCGAAATTCGACAACAGGGCTATACAGGAGGAAAGACGATTTTAAAGGACTATATAAAACCTTTCCGAGAGACGGCGAAAAAGAAATACACTGTTCGTTATGAAACGCTTCCTGGTGAACAAATGCAAGTCGATTGGAAAGAAGTCGGGGAGGTGATAATCGAAGGGAGAAAAGTCAAGTTATCGCTATTTGTGGCCACATTAGGCTATTCGCGGATGAAATACGCGGTATTTACGACCAGCCAGGACCAGGAACACTTAATGGAATGCCTGATTCAGAGTTTCCAATACTTCGGCGGAGTTCCGAAGAAGGTGTTATTTGATAATATGAAGACCGTTACAGACGGCCGGGAACAAGGAGTGGTGAAATGGAATCAACGATTTTCTGAATTTGCGAGTTACTACGGATTTATTCCAAAAGTGTGCCGGCCTTACCGGGCCCAGACAAAGGGAAAAGTCGAACGAGCCATTCAGTATATCATGGATCACTTCTATGTGGGGACAGCGTTTGAAAGCATCGAGGAATTAAATTTCCTTCTCCATCGTTGGCTCGATCAAGTGGCGAATCGGAAGCCAAACGCCACTACCGGCATTCCTCCGCAAGAGCGTTGGGCAGAGGAACAGCTGAAACCTCTCCCGTTGAACGATTACGATACGAGCTATCTTTCCTATCGGAAAGTGCATTGGGATGGCAGTTTCTCATACAAAGGGGAACAATGGCTCTTATCGGCGGAGTATGCGGGCAAAGAAATTCTGGTGAAGGAGCGATTAAATGGGGATATTCGATTGTATTATCGAGGGGAGGAGATTTCTTACTTGAACCAACAGAAAAAAGTGATTTCATTCGCCGAAAAAATCAAAAAGAAACAGACGGAAATGGCCGTCACCATTTCGCCTGTTTCGGTGGAAGTGGATACTCGTCCATTGTCCGTTTATGACACATTCCTGCGAGGGGAAAGCTCATGAAAGAACAAATACACGAGTATTGCCACCGTCTTCATTTGCCTGTCATGGCGGAGCGATGGTCCGCCATGGCAGAATACGCAGCTACTCATAATATACCATATTCGGAGTTTTTATTCCGCTTATTAGAGGCGGAAATCATCGAAAAACAGGAACGATCGATCCAAACGCTCATCAAACTGTCCAAACTGCCATATCGCAAGACGATCGATACGTTTGATTTTAACGCACTGCCTTCCGTGGATGAGCGTCGGATTCGAGAGCTGCTTACCTTATCGTTTATTGATCGAAAGGAGAATATCCTTTTTCTCGGTCCGCCGGGGATTGGAAAGACACATCTGGCGATTTCGATTGGAATGGAGGCGATCGCAAGAGGGTATAAAACGTATTTTATTACCGCCCATGATTTGGTCACTCAGTTAAGAAAAGCCGACTAGGAAGGAAAGCTGGAAAAAAAGCTTCGCATGTTTGTGAAGCCAACCGTTCTCATTATTGATGAAATGGGGTACTTAAAACTGGACCCAAACAGCGCCCATTACTTATTTCAGGTCATCGCCCGTCGGTATGAACATGCCCCGATTATCCTCACCTCCAACAAAAGCTTTGGGGAATGGGGAGAAGTTGTGGGAGACTCGGTATTGGCGACCGCGATGTTAGATCGATTACTGCATCATTCCATCATTTTCAACCTAAAGGGGGAAAGCTATCGATTACGGGAAAAGAGGATCCAACAAGAAAAACAGAAGGATCAATAAGGTCCTTCTGGGGAATTTTAAACCGGCGATTTTGGGGAAAAAATAATCGGCCTTGACACTATTTTGATACTTTGAAAATATTTTCTTAATCGATGGCATTTATGAATGTTTCTTATACAAATCCAAAATCTATTTAAAAGTTGATTCCACCATTTCATCTAAATTTTAAATATTAATCTAAAAGTAGGTAGCTATAAAACTATCCTTTTCCATTGACTCATTATTTATGCACATCTACAATTTTTCGCAAAAGTTCAATCCATTCGATTTTCTTAAAAGTATAGGAGTGTAATTCATTATTTCGAATAACCATATGAATACTGTCAAAATCCTCTGTTCTAAAGCGCCACCAACTTTTGCTAGTAGGGGCCTTTTGTTCAGGTGGAGCATAAAGTAAACAATTGTCTGGATTTACAACTTTGGAAACTTCATCAAAGTTTAAGAATCCTTGAGGAAAATCAATATATAACCCAAGGCAAGTCTTCTTAGGATCTATATATCCTATTTTGTATTCTGATTCTCCATACTGTTTTTTTAATTTTGAAGCCCATGGAACAGGCTTGTTACTTGCAATCAATAAGCGTTCGCCACGATTTGGTTCAATTGTGCAAGAAGAAAATTCATTAAATACTTCTATCAATTCTTGTAATTTAGTATTTACTAATTTATTAGTATCCATTCTTATCCTCCCTACTTGTTATAGTGAAGTTCCATCCAAAGGTTTGGACAATAATATTTTACTTTTTAGTATTTTGTAATTCATCTTCAAAATAAGGTAATATTCCTGCACATACGATGATACCTTTTACATTTGAATAGCCTAAATCAGATTTACATAATTTCATATAATGTTTAAATTGATTTTTAGCCTAGGCGTTGAGGGATACTTTTGAATTGCTGAGGGATGTCTATAGTTTATATTTAGTAAATAAAGTATTGCTCAACATGAGCCTTCTATACAAAACTTACGCAATCTAGGAACTCTTGAAGAATACAATCGCTCATAAATGGATTGGTATGATCTAAATAGTACTTGTAGAAAATTCGATAATTGATATGATTACAGTATAATCCCTTTCATTATATTAAACAGAATCGAACTTGATATGATGATGGAAAATGGATTTCATAAACATTTGAAAGGGGCATGTTATATAGATACCTCTTTTATTAGAAACAGAACTGTATTTTGCAATAGAAAAGTGCAGAGAAATGCAATTAAAAATGCAGAGGTTTGCCACCCATTTTATTCCTTTTCGACAATGCGTGGGACAGTCTATAGCTCTCGCCATGAAAAGAGATGATATGGGCGTGATGAATTAGCCTGTCCACTAACGCTGCTGTTAAACGAGAATCTGTAAAGATCCGGTTCCATTGACTAAATTCTAAGTTAGATGTAATAATTACGCTTTTCTGTTCATAAAACTCCGATATAATTTGGAATAATAATTCAGCTCCTTCTTTACTAAATGGTAAGTATCCCATTTCATCTAAAATGACCAAATCAACCTTCTCCATCCGTTTTCTAAATGCTGATAAACGGTTGTTACGTAAAGCTTGCTCTAATTCCTCAACTAGGTGGGCAACACGGTAAAAACGAACCTCATAACCTAGTTCACAAGCTTTTTTCCCTAGTCCTGTGGCTAAATGAGTCTTCCCTGTCCCGGGTGAACCAACTAAAACTACATTTTCTCGATTCTCAATAAATTGTAGGCTACACAAATCCTCTTTGGTTAAGTGAGGAGGGAACCGAAGTTGTTCGGTCCACTCGTAATCATGTAAACTCTTTTTATCTAAGAACTTCGCCTTTTTTATCAAGCGGATTGCTCTCGCTTTTTCTCTTAATCTTATTTCCTCCTTAAGTAGCCCATATAAGAATTGTTTCGGAGTTTCAAACGGTATTTGCTCGTATACATCCGCAACATAAGCTAACCTCAATGACTTACACAATTCTTTAATGTCCTGTTTCAATTGACAGCCTCCTCTCTAGGAGCTAATGAATCGTATTTACTCCAGTCCACTTCATAAGGATTATTATCACTAGGTAGCTTATCCTGTGCAATTAATTCATAGAACTCTTCATTAATCTTCTTCATGTCATGAGAAACTAATAAACTAGCTAGAGCTTCTAATCGTTTTCGTCGAATAATTAAATTATCTACCAACAAAAATTCTTTAATTCTTCCCGGTAAATACTTATTATAGCGCGAATATTCTACAACCCTTGGTTTATGAATCCATGTTTTAATTATTGAAAGCCATGGTAATGCTTTTCGCTTTTTCATATATGGCCGATAGTCATCCAATAATATCTCCCCATTAGGTGAAACAATCTTTAATTGATCCCATGTTAATATCATTTGTAATTGACTATAGTTGCCACCCTTAGGGACATGAACCAACGTCTGATCCACTTTCACTTCATTATATTTGTTTACTTTAACAAGATGCTCTTTAAATACAGGATAGGGCTTTTCCGGTAATGCTAGAAGATAATCCCGTTCTTCCTGCCATAAGTCCTCAATACGTACGTTTTTGGCATAATGAATTCTATTTCTGTCCGCCTCTAATTTATGAAATAATTGATCCGTTAAACCCTCATAGCTGTCCATTATTGGAGCTGAAGTAAAAAAGTTATAGCGTATATATCCAACTTTATTCTCAACATTTCCTTTTTCATGGCCACTTCTTGGATTGCATACCTGCACATCAAAGCCATAATAATGCTGAAATTGAACAAATTCATCAGTTAATTGTGCTTCTTCATTTTTTGTCCTTTTTTTCTTCACAGCGGGGGTCAAATTATCGATTCTTATCCTTTTAGGTACTCCCCCAACCTGTTTAAAAAGAATATTGAGACCATGTAAGAAGCATTCTTGATTTTCAGCTGGTAACGGTACTGCAAATCCAGCATTACTATGAGGAAACGTCATAACTAAAGCATGAATATCCACAATTTCTCCATCTTGTACAGCTTCCATTACTCCAAAGTCTACTTGAGCTTCACCCGGAGGATGTTCTAATCTTTCATACCCTTTATCCTTTTCTTCTTGGTGAGTATTCATCCATTCAGAGATAAAGTAACAAACAGTACGATAAGAATAGATGTAGTATAGATTTATGGACACAACTTGGTTAAGTCATTAATATTAAACTAACGAAAGGTTGTGTCCGAATCATGAGTCAAAAACGGTATAATCAAGAATTTAAACAAACAGTAGTTGAGCTTTATCGCTCAGGCACTCCAGTCAGTCAACACTCTAGCGAATATGGTGTTTCAGAAGTAACGATTTATAAATGGATTAAGCAACTCTCTCCAATTGAATGTGAACAGGAATTAACTTTGGCTGATATAGAAGCCATTCAAAAGGAAAATCTTCGATTAAAACAGGAGATCGAAATCTTAAAAAAGGCTATGACCATATTCGCGAGAAAATAGATGAGCAAGAACTGATTGACTTGATTACAAAAGAAACCGAACATCATCCAATCCAAATGATGTGTCGTGTTTTAAAGATGCCTAAAAGTACGTATTATCAATCGTTTCACAAGAAGCCGAATAGCTATCATGTCGCCAACGAACAACTGCTTGAACGAATTCGAGCAATCCATAAAGAAAGTAAGGGTCGTTATGGGGCCCCTAAAATCTTTGAAATACTTAAAAAAGAAGGCTATACAGGCAGTATCAATCGAGTTCAACGTTTGATGAAACAAGCAGGCATCCAATCATGTATTGTAAAAAAATTCCGCCCAACACCAACACAAAAGCCCGTAGAAGAACGAGAAAATGTATTAAATCAAGATTTCACTACAACAACAATCAACGAAAAATGGGTAGCTGATATTACATATGTCCATACGCTTCGTGATGGTTGGTGTTATCTAGCGTCCGTTCTTGATTTACATACAAAAAAAGTGGTCGGATATAAATTCTCTCGTACCATGACAACAGAAATTGTGCTGGAAGCACTTCAGAATGCGATTCAAGATCAAAAGCCCGATCCCGGTCTTATCGTGCATACAGATTTAGGAACACAATATACAAGTGAAGCCTTTCAAAAACTACTAAAAAAACATGAAATGGTTCCGTCATTTAGTCGAAAAGGATGTCCATATGACAACGCTTGTATTGAATCTTTTCATGCCATATTGAAAAAAGAAGAAGTGTATCTAACCAAATACGAAAGCTTTGAGACAGCGAGAATTGCGTTATTTCAATTCATCGAAGGTTGGTATAATCGCAAACGAATTCATGGAAGCATTGGTTATTTGACACCGGATGAATACGAAAAAATGTGCCGAATAGCAGCGTAAAACATGGGGTACAGAACACTTCCCCCCTTCACATTTTTTTGGCACAACAGCCATGGGTTTATTTCTCCACGTCCCAAGTAGATTGTCAAAGGCTCTTTTCACTTTGACAATCTACTTGGGATGTGGAACAATCCATGAATGGTTGTTGTGCAAAAAAACTTAATCTTTTTGTGTCCAAAAACTTGACGTAGATCCAAGAGCTTAAAACTCCTAGGACAAAGGGTTGTTATTATGTTGAGACTTTCGAATCTATTTATATTTTTAAAAGGGATACTTATATTAATTGTCGAAATAAGAAGAAGGAACGAATTCGTTAAAAAACTAAAAAATCCTTGTCCATTCTAAGTTCTATAAGCTTTTGAGGAATAAATCATATGATAGGAATTTTTAAAGTTTGAGGTGGTTATTTGAATTACTTTTTTAAATTGATATGTGTTAGTAGTATTTATGCCCTCTTTTATGTGATAGAGGCAGAACTTATGCTGAATATCTATCGTATTAGTAGATTTATTAATTTAGAGGTAGGGACAGTATCCATTTTAATTGGATTGCTAATTTTAATTTTAATAATATCCAGCACTTTTATATTCTATATGCTCAATAAAAAATTTTTAAAACAAAACAAGTGGAATTACTTGGGGCCATTTATTTGTTTACCGATTATTTTCTTATTTATTTCCTCTTTTACAAATATATTTCCTATGTACAACGAAGGGGATAGACCAATCCCTATTATAGGATTAGTTTTTACAGCGAGTTTAATACTATATCCATTTTATTTATTAACGGTAGTTCGCATATCCACTTATGATAGGTAATAATTTACAATAATGTCGTTTTATGGTATATATTATAATATAATACATAAAGGAGTTGAGGAAATGAAGGAGGCTGGGACAAAACCCCCTCTAAAATGGAAACAGCCCATGAAATTTTGGAATGAAATTTCATGGGCTGTTTTTCATTTTTTCAATAAAAAATAAGGACCTCTTCTGTTAAAATTAAGTTAGCACACAAAACCTAACAGAAAGAAGGGTCCTTATGTTCAAATATTATAACATGAATCAATTAGTTTTGCCTCTAGATTTAGAAATAAAATTACAAGAAAATGATATTGCCTTCCACATGTTTATGGCAAACTAAAAATGTAACGTTTGGCAATTAATTTATGCAGGTCCTATAAAACAAAAAACCACTTGCCAACATTCCCCAAATACACTACCCTCCTAGTTGGACAAAACAGTTCAACGGGAGGTATTCAAGGAGATGTTAGCAGTGGCTGAAATTCATTATATCAGATATGAAGCAAACCAAAAAGGATGTTCCTATTCCGATATTGCCAAAAGAATGAATCGTGATCCAAGAACAGTGAAGAAGTATGCGGAAATGGAAGACTTCAATCCCTCAAAAGTTAAACAAACGAGAAAAGCGAAAGTGATGGATCCAGTGAAACCGATATTGGATCAATGGATTAAAGAGGACTTGACAAAGAAGAAAAAATATCGAAGAACTGCGAAACGAATGTATGAAATCTTAAAAGAAGAATATGGATTTACAGGTTCAGATCGTTCTGTTCGGCTCTATGTATCAAAAAGAAAACAAGAACTGCTCGAACAAAGTGAACCAGCTGCGTTACCTTTAGAATCGAAACCTGCAACGGCTCAAGTTGATTTTGGAGAAGCTCCTTTTCTCTATCAGGGGAAATACGTCGATTTTCCTTACCTGGTCGTTTCATTCCCTTACAGTAATGCGGCCTATGTGCAAGTCATGCCAGCTCAAAATCAAGAATGTTTCTTGGAAGGATTAAAACGAATCTTTCACTATATGGGAAGGGTTCCAAGGGTCATTCGTTTTGATAATCTCTCCCCTGCAGTAAAAACGATCTTGCCAAACGGAGAAAGAGAATTGACAGAGACATTTCAACGATTCGTTTTACATTATGGCTTTGAATGCGAGTTCTGCAACCCAGCCAGCGGAAATGAAAAAGGGAATGTCGAATCAAAGGTGAAATATATTCGAAACAATTTCTTTTTACCTGAACAAACAATCTATCAACTAGAAAGTTTTAATGAATCTTTATGGGAGAAATGTGAGAAGGACTGGAATCGTCCGCATTATGAGAAGGAGCGACTCATCGCTGAATTATTTGAAGAAGAACAAGCGTTATTTCTTCAATTACCAGCCAAAGAATTTGAATGTGTCCGATATGAGCAGGTCACGGCTGATAAGTACGGTTTCATCCATTTAGAAAACAATTTATATTCCACGTCTCCCCGTTTTGCCAAACAAAAGGTTTTGGCAAAGATCTCTTATCATGAGATTGCCATTTTAACAGAAGAGCATGAGCTGATTATCAAGCACGAGCGTTTATATGGCACAAAACAAAAATCAATGAAATGGCAACCATATCTTACGTTAATGGCCAAAAGGCCAAATGCATTAAAATATACGGATTTCTATGAAAAGATGCCGGAAGAATGGAAAAATTATTTTTCCAATTGTACCGTTCAAGAAAAGAAGGAAGCATTACAACTACTAGCTGTTTTACTAAAAGAACATGATTTCGAAGTTTCGACACAGGCTTTGAGGATTGCCTCCCAGTATGGTCATCCGAAAGTAGAATCGATTAAACAGGTATTTTATCAATTAATCAATGGAAGAGGTATACGAGAGCCAATTCAACCGAAAAAACACGTTCCAGATATGCCGGAAGCCATCCGAGGAGTAAGGCATTATGACCGCCTATTCGAATCCCAAGGAGATGTGGCATCATGGAACAAATGATTAAGGAATATGCCAAAAGACTAAAATTAAGCTGGATTCCAGCCAATTACCATACCATCCATGCGGAAACAAATGAGGAATTTTTACTGAAGCTGTTTGAACGAGAAGTGCAGCATCGAGATGAGAGAAGGATAAATTTACTACTAAAACAGGCGACATTGCCGAAAATTCCAAATAAACCTTATGATTGGCGGGAGATTCAACTAGCCCCAGGCATCACAAAAGATTATATTTTAGAAGGTGAGTTTACGAAAAATCAGGAAAACCTTATCTTCTATGGCGGAGTGGGAACCGGTAAAACATTCCTTTCCACTCTCATCGCCCTCAATTTGATGAAAAAACAAGGAAAAAGAGTGAAGTTCTATACGGCCGCCTCCATTGTCAATGCTTTATTGGAGGCCAATGAAAAAGGTGACCTTGGTAAATTTCTCAATCAAATCGAAAAGTTGGATCTCTTGATTCTTGATGAATTGGGCTATATTCCATTGCATAAACAGGGGGCAGAGTTATTATTTCAAGTTATTTCCATGTGTTATGAAACCAAAAGCATCATTGTGACAACCAATTTACCGTTTAGCCAATGGAATAATGTCTTTGGCGATCCCATTTTAACAGAGGCCGTCATTGATCGGCTGATTCATCATTCTCATTTAATCATCTTCAATGGTGAAAGTCACCGATACAAAGACTCAATCTCTCAACGTTAACCATGGAATTTGGCAAGTGTATGTATGCATTTTTAATTGCCATTTCATACATTTTCTACTTGCCAAAAACACCTTCCACATTCACCATTTAGTTGAAAGTATTCCAGATGAAGCCTTCCAGCCGTTTCTTCGAAATACAGGTTGTCCTGCTTATCATCCACGCATGATGCTAAAAATTATTTTGTGTGCCTATTCGCAGTCTGTCTTTTCAGGTCGAAAAATTGAAGCGCTATTAAAGGATAGTATACGAATGATGTGGTTGGCATATAAATGTCAACACAAATATGTACACTTTTGCTTGTTTAAGGATGTACAAAATCACTCGTTTTCTTTCTCTAAATGATTCTTTAATCGATAAGAATCTCCAACGATAGTGACAACGGTTGCGTGGTGTAAAATGCGGTCTAAAATCGCATTGGCCAGCTTGGGTTCTTGAAAGATTTCATCCCATGCTTTAAAATTCACATTCGTTGTAAGAATCGTACTACGCTTCTCATAACGCATATCGATGAGTTGGAAGAAAAGCTTTGCGTCCTCGGCATCAATCGGTAAATAACCGATCTCATCGATAATTAAGAGTTTATATTTTGTATAGTGTTTTAATCTACTCTCTAACCGATTTTCTAAACGTGCTTTCTTCAGATTTTGAATTAAGTCATGGCACTTAATGAAATAAGTGCTTGTACGTTTCTTCGCTGCCTCAATCCCAATGGAAGTGGCTAAATGTGTTTTTCCTACGCCACTTGGCCCTAGAAAAACTATGTTTTCATTTGCTTCAATAAATCGAAGTGTTAGAAAATCTAAAATTTGTTTTTGATTTATTGACGGTTGAAAACTAAAATCAAAATCCTTTATTTCTTTCAAATGCGGAAAAGCCGCAACCTTCACCATCGATTGAATCATATTTTGTTCACGTACATCAATTTCGTAATTCGTCAGTTTCACTAGCGTATCTACCAGTGACAATTGATGGTTAACGCTGAAGTCTAAGACTTCATTTAAATGTAAGGACATTTGCTTGAGCTTCAAATAATCTAAGTTTTGTATGAGTTGTTGATAGTTTGTTGTAGGATTCATTATTTATACACTTCTCCAATCGTTGCTAAATTCCGTTTCGCTAAATCATCAATATCCGGATAATTCGGCATGGAAACGCCCAAGGCTTCTTGATAATGTGCTTCCTGATAATTTAATTTCTTATTACTTATTGGGTGTTGCGCAATCAGTTCCGTGTTATAATAAATCCATAATTGATTATCATACACTTGTAAGCCTACTTTCTTTCCTTGGTACTGTGCTGGTACCGAGTATTGGTTTGATTTGTAGGAAATCATGTTGGATGCATTTACTTTTACAAGCGTATGTTTGATCCGATAGGAATCTCTTACTTTCTCAGTTGGTAACTGGAGTAGGTGATTCCTTTCTTTTTTGAATTCTATCGCAGGAATTTTTCCAGTTCCTTGGTGGACCTCATGGTTTACTCGATGAGATAAATCTTGCACAAATTGATGTAATTCTTCCAAGGTCAACTGACCTTGATAAGCATGAATTTCATCTAATATTTTCATTGTGGTTTCCACTTTTCCTTTTGTCCTTGGACGTCCAGCAATGCATGGCTTCACCTCAAAACCAAAATCCTTAGCGAATTGTGCAAACTTGGCATTTACTCTTCCTGGGGAATGTTCTGTTCTTGCCTCATCCATAATGGTTTTCATATTATCCGTGATGATTTCAGCTGGCACCCCTCCAAGAGCTTCGAATGTTTCTGTTAAGAAGAAAAACAGGACACTTTGTGACTTAGAAATACTCATTAGGAAGGTTCTGAAACGTGAATGAGATAGAATCAGTACTGCAACATTGATTTCAACGTTCTGACCATCCTTTGTTTCAAAAGGAATACTCTCTTTCCAATCCAATTGTGCTTGTTTTCCTATAGGCGTTTCAAAACGTGCTGTGCCTTTAGGAGAAGGAATTCGTTTATCCTCTTCAAAGTAAGCATTAAATTCGGGCGTTTTCGCAATATACGCTCGGAACGTCGATGCTGCACAATCCAGTCCATGATTATCCTTTAAATACTGCCATAGCACACGACGATAATAAAACTTTTGCTTAGCATCTTCCGAAAGTAGTGCAGCGATGATTTCATAGTATTCATCAATTTTGGAGGGCTTCTTTCGTGTACGTTTAGGAATAAATCCATTTAAATATTTATCAATGGTTCTTCGATCTACACCTAGATCTCTAGCTAATTGACTTTTATTAATTTTCATCTTCAAATGCTCCATTAGTTGTTTTAATTTTGGTAAGTCTTCAAGACTCTTAATCTTAAAATCAGTTTCGACATTTATCGATATGTACATACTAATCACCTCAAGATTAGTATGTAATCTAAAATCAATTTTGTACATTATTATTCAAGCATTTGTGTACAAATTTAAATTATCATTTCTAGTTGGCACAAGGATATGAACCAAGTTATCGGACGATCAATCGTTTTCGTGTACATCCGGAAGTAAAAGAATTAATTCGTCAATGTTTTGTCCAATTCCGTTGCCAACTGGTGGAAGAAAAATTAATCGATCAAGAAGCTATTTTTATCGATGGTACGAAGATTGAAGCGAATGCCAATAAATTTACTTTCGTATGGAAGAAATCCATTGAAAAATACAACCAAAACTTAATTGAAAAGTCCAATCAGTTATACAACGAACTATTGGAAAAAGAAATCATCCCTGAAATGGAGCGGGAAAATGAGGGAGAACTGTCTGTTGAAGAACTCGCTCAAATGGTGCAACAAGTCGATGAAGTGATTACGGAATATGACCAAAAAATCGAATCATCGCCCGATGCCACAGAACGAAAAGCATTAAGAAGCGAACGGAAATATCCGAAGCGAGTGTACAAACAGTTGATTGACTTGATTTTACGTAAACAAAAGTATCAAAAAGACTTCGAAATCTTGGGTGAACGGAATAGTTATTCCAAAACAGACTTAGATGCGACGTTCATGCGAATGAAAGACGACTATATGAAAAACGGTCAATTGAAGGCTGGATACAACGTACAAATCGCAACAGAAGGTCAATACGCACTAGCTTATAGCATCTTTCCAAATCCTACTGATACACGTACATTAATTCCGTTCTTGAATAAGATAGAAAAGGATTATTTTCCGTTGCCAAAGTATATTGTCGCAGATGCTGGTTATGGTAGTGAACAAAACTATGAAGACATCCTTTCGAATCGAAAATGTGAGGCACTCATTCCATATACCATGTATGAGAAAGAACAAAAGAAGAAATATAAACAAAATCCATTTCATCCAGACAATTGGATGTACGACGAAGAAAGTGATACCTACATTTGTCCAAATCAGCAGCGAGTAACCTTCCGTTATCGTTCTGTACGTACAGATAAGACTGGTTTCAAACGAGAATTGAAAATCTATGAATGTGAAAACTGTTCAGGATGTCCATTTCGTTCATCATGCACAAAAGCAAAGGAAGGCAATCACCGAAAGGTCATGGTGAATGAAAAATGGGAACAACAAAAAGAATATGTAAGAGCGAAGCTTTCAGAAGAAAAAGCTGGTTCTATTTTCCGTCAACGTAAAATAGACGTAGAACCAGTTTTTGGATTCTTGAAGGCTAATTTGCGTTTCACTCGATTTTCCGTTCGAGGAAAATCGAAAGTGGAAAATGAAATGGGCATTGCCTTAATGGCCGTGAATTTACGAAAATACACGGCCAACAAAGATCAACTAACCAAAAATAATGGGGATAAATGGAAAAAGGAGAATTTGAGTTGGCTCAAATTCTCCTTTTTCCTATCTAGAAGCTAGTTTTGTCCCAGCCTCTAGTTGGATTCACAGTATTCGGAATTTCAAGTGAAGCTTCTGCTAATACTTATGATTCATCTAGCAAAGAAAGTTTAATTGAAAATGATGAGGCTTTTAAGAAGGCCGTGGAGTTAGGATTAGTTGATCTAAAGAGTAATGGTCAAATAATTTATCTAGGCGATGAGACTAGTTTAGATGTTGTACTCTGAGTTTTTAGAAAAGATTAATAGTGCTAATTTTTTAATAGAATTAGGGGTTGCTAGTGTAGACGAGGAATATAATGTAACTCTTCTTTCTAGTGAAGAAACTGCAAGTGTTATATATGAAAATGATAAGAAATTAATTTCAAACGAAATTTCAAAACAACGAACAATTGATTCAATTGTAACTCCTTCTGCTATAGATCCAGGTTTGCCGACACGTGGAATATAAATTGTTTTCTAAATGGATGAAACCATACTTATCAGCCGTGACCTGCTCATATCGGACACATTCAAATTCTTTTGCTGGCAATTGAAGAAATAACGCTTGTTCTTCTTCAAATAATTCAGCGATGAGTCGCTCCTTCTCATAATGCGGACGATTCCATGTAAACGATAAAATAAAATCAACAGATTCCGCTCATTTGGATTGAACACTTTTTCACTATCAAATACACTTCTAATAAACTAGTTTATTAAGTTTATTGGAGGTTGTACTAGTGGAGGAGAAGCTTGTGTTATATATTGAAATCCATCAATTACGTACTAAAAGATTGCGAATTTCACAAATCGCAAGGAAATTGAAAATCTCACGTAATACAGTTTATAAGTATTTAAATATGACATTTGAAGAAGCGGTGGAGGAGTTTGGCACGATTGAGCGAAAGAAAAAGTTAGATCCCTATCGGGATTGGATTGTGACATGGTTACAAGAAAATCCAAGCATGAGTGGAGCACAAATTTTGGACTGGCTTCAAGAAAAGTTTCCTGACTTACAAGTTGGAGAAAGTACAGTTCGTCGGTATGTCAAAGAGATGAGAGAAATTTATCAAATTGAAAAAACGGATGAACCCCGAGAACATGAAGCTGTTGATGAATTACCACCAGGAAAACAAATGCAAGTAGACTGGGGACAAACCATTCAGAAAACAATAGATAATAAGGACATCAAACTTTATTTTATTGCCTTTGTATTATCTCACTCTCGACAAAAGTATATGGAATGGCAAGACCGCCCCTTTACAACCAAAGACACCATTCGTTGTCACGAAAATGCCTTTAGATATTTTGGGGGAATGACTGAAGAAATTGTTTATGATCAAGACAATCTTATTGCGGTAAGCGAAAATGCTGGAGATCTTATCTTAACAAAGAAATTTCAGGCATATGTGAACGAACGTAAATTTCAGATTTACCTATGTCGAAAAGCAGATCCCCAATCGAAAGGAAAAATTGAGAACGTTGTGAAATATATCAAGTATAATTTCGCAGCACATCGTATCTTCTCAACAATCGGAGATTGGAATGAAAAAGCCTGGAATTGGCTAGAACGTACTGGGAACTATAAAGTGCATCAAACAATAAAAAAGAGACCTTACGAAGTGTATCAACTGGAAAAGAAACACTTACGAAAGATCTCCTCACCGCTTTCTTTAACAGAAAGCAACCCTATTGAAATTATAACAAGGAATGTGAATAAGGACAACACGATTCGTTACAAATCGAATCGCTATTCAGTACCTATCGGCACATATACGAAATGCCCTACAGTGAATCTGCAAATCAATAATGAAAAATTAATCATCATAGAACCTACAACTGGTGAAATACTTGCCAAGCACACGATAAGTTTAGAAAAAGGAAAGCTAATTAAAAATACGAATCATGCACGAGATCATACAGAATCGCTTGATATGCTTAAACAAAGAGTGCTTCATTTATTTCCTACTGGAGAAGCATCGAGACAATATATTGATGAAATCTGCCAGAGATATAAGCGCTATCGCCGTGATCAATTACTCATTTTACAAAGGGTTGCCGAAAATGATCCTCATTGGATTCCAATGGCGTTAGAGAAATGTATCCGTGAAAAACTGTATAGTGCAAATGCTTTTCAAGATGTCGTAAATTACTTAAAGCTACAAGAATCTAATCCCATTCTTGAAATACAGGTCAATTCTACTAAACTTGTTTCTTCGATAGCTGTAGAAACAAGGGATTTCAATACATACATTCAAAGAATGGGAGGAAAAACAAATGAATAAAAGTGTTCCAGAAATTCAACAAGCCTTTAAACAATTGAGATTATCCGAAACAGCGGAGGAGCTCCCAGAGCTCCTTCGGAAAGCAGAGCAATCATCTTGGACATATTTAGAGTTCTTAGAACAGATAACTACGTATGAACTAAAAAGACGTGAGGAGAAAAGTATTGAAAGACGAATGAATTGGGCTCGTTTCCCGTTCTATAAACCTTTAAGTATGTTTAATATAGATGAGCAAACAGCCATTACAGAGCGGCAATTAAGGCAATTACGTGAATTTCAATGGTTAGAACAAGCATACAACTTAATATTACTTGGACCACCTGGAGCGGGAAAAACTTTATTATCCGTTGGCCTTGGAATTGAAGCGATTCAAAAAGGCTTTCAAGTGTATTTTGTGACCATGGGGGAATTAATTCAGCTATTAAAAACAGAAGAATATGTCAATAAGTCAAAAACTAAGTTAAAGAGACTGCGTGCATCAGATCTTGTGATAATTGATGATGTCATGTATATGGCAATGGATCAACGAGAAGGCACATTGTTCTTCCAGCTTATTCATCAATTATATGAACGAAGTTCGTTAATTTTAACATCCAATCGAAGCCCAGAACAATGGATAGAACTCGTAGATAATCCAGGGATGATGACTGCAATACTTGACCGTCTGTTACATCGAGTTGAAGTGATTCATATGAACAACGAAAGTTACCGATTAAAACATCAAGAAACAATTTTTTCTTAGCAAAAAGTGTTCATCCGAAATGAGCAAAAATTGTTCATTTGGGGTTGACGTTTACATTCCAGTCCTTCTCACATTTCTCCCATAAAGATTCATTAAAACTTTCTAGTTGATAGATTGTTTGTTCAGGTAAAAAGAAATTGTTTCGAATATATTTCACCTTTGATTCGACATTCCCTTTTTCATTTCCGCTGGCTGGGTTGCAGAACTCGCATTCAAAGCCATAATGTAAAACGAATCGTTGAAATGTCTCTGTCAATTCTCTTTCTCCGTTTGGCAAGATCGTTTTTACTGCAGGGGAGAGATTATCAAAACGAATGACCCTTGGAACCCTTCCCATATAGTGAAAGATTCGTTTTAATCCTTCCAAGAAACATTCTTGATTTTGAGCTGGCATGACTTGCACATAGGCCGCATTACTGTAAGGGAATGAAACGACCAGGTAAGGAAAATCGACGTATTTCCCCTGATAGAGAAAAGGAGCTTCTCCAAAATCAACTTGAGCCGTTGCAGGTTTCGATTCTAAAGGTAACGCAGCTGGTTCACTTTGTTCGAGCAGTTCTTGTTTTCTTTTTGATACATAGAGCCGAACAGAACGATCTGAACCTGTAAATCCATATTCTTCTTTTAAGATTTCATACATTCGTTTCGCAGTTCTTCGATATTTTTTCTTCTTTGTCAAGTCCTCTTTAATCCATTGATCCAATATCGGTTTCACTGGATCCATCACTTTCGCTTTTCTCGTTTGTTTAACTTTTGAGGGATTGAAGTCTTCCATTTCCGCATACTTCTTCACTGTTCTTGGATCACGATTCATTCTTTTGGCAATATCGGAATAGGAACATCCTTTTTGGTTTGCTTCATATCTGATATAATGAATTTCAGCCACTGCTAACATCCCCTTCAATACCTCCCGTTGAACTGTTTGCCCAACTAGGAGGGTAGTGTATTGTCGGAATGTTGGCAAGTGGTTTTTTTATTTTTTGGATCTACATAAATTAATTGCCAAAAGTTACATTTTTAGGGATCTTACGCAATTTTGGTGAAGGCCTATAATTTTACTTTTATAGTATAATAAAAGAAAAGGTGTGATGAATGATGAATCGTCAAATCCATTGGTCTTCACCGGATCCTTTCCTAGAAGTTCTGGATATTCAAGAAGAACCATCCTCCATTACCTTTATTGTTCGAAGCACTCATGAATCCTGCCCTTGTCCTCATTGCCAAGTGCCTTCCACACGTCCACACAGCCGATATACACGCATGATTCAAGATTTGCCGATTGCCGGAAAAGCTGTTTCCATCCTGCTTATCACAAGAAAATGGTTTTGCGACCAACCCAATTGCACCCAAAAAATTTTTACTGAACGGTATGATTGGATTTCCAAAAATGGACGCCGAACTTTACGGTCCGAAGAAGTATTACGTAAAATCGCGTTTTCCACCAGCTGCCTCAATGGCGAAAAAGTAGCGAAAGCCCTGTCCCTCCCTGTCAGCCATGACGTATTGCTCTCCCTTATTCGGAAAACGGAGATTCATCAAGAGGTGTCCCCCTTTTATCGGAATCGATGACTTTGCTTTTCGGAAAGGACACAGCTATGGCACGATCATTTGTGATCTGAGCACGCACAAGCCTGTTGCATTACTTCCGGAACGTTATCCGGAAACCATATCAAAATGGCTAAAAAATCATCAAAACATCCAAGTTGTCAGTCGTGATGGCTATCAGGCTTTTCGGAAAGGGATTCAGAACGCTTCGCAAAGTATTTTGCAAGTATATGACCGATGGCATTTTGTCCGGGCGGTAAAGAAGCAGATCGATGCTTGCCTCACCTCGATTCTTCCTTCCGTCATCACGTTGGAAAAAGAAGAAACGGACCAACAAACCTTTCCGCATGAAACCAAACTGCAAAGGAGACAAAAAGAAAGAGCCGAAAAGAAATGGATGATGATCAAAAGCATTCAACAGGAATACAAAAAAGGAAAGAAAAAAGCGGAGTTGGCCAGAGAATTTCATATGGATCCCCGAACCATTTCAAAATATCTCAACATAACCGAGATGCCGGTTCAAGTAAAAAGAAAGCGAAAACGGCAAACCGATGGTTTTGAGCAATACATTCAGCAACTCGAACAAGAGGGCAAGACCATCCGTGAAATTGATGCGCAACTTCGTAAATATGGATATACGGGGACACTTTCAGGTGTCCGCGTTGCAGTCGAAAGCATACGAAAAGAAAGAAAACGGCAGGGGATTAAGGAATCTTCCGTTCGAATTTCCAGACGGCAAATGATTTCATATGTTTGGAAACGAAAATCTAGACTTTTAGAAAAGGAACTGCAACTTCTTGAACAATCCTTTAAGATGTACCCATCCCTTCATTCTTTCCACCAAATGGTTCAAACATTTAGAGAAGCATTTGATGAACGGAACTATCCGGCATTTTTCAAATGGTTGGAAAAACAATTGTCTTCTCCAAACAATCATTTATATGATTGTGCACTTCGACTCCGTAGGGATTTACAGTCGATTAAGCTGGCATTTAGTACTTCCTACAGTAACGGAGTTGTGGAAGGCCATGTTCACCGATTGAAGCTGATGAAACGAATCATGTATGGCCGGGCAAAGCTGGATTTACTTGAAAAACGAGTGTTATATCATTTATAAAATGTTTTTTTAAAAAATTAATAAAGAGATGAAGGATTGTACATATATGGTTTCACCAAAAGAACGTAAGAGCCATTTTTAGTTTGCCATAAACAGCTGCAACTACACTTATTTCAAGGAATTTACCGTTTTCGTGCTGCACTGCCATCAAAAAAAGCCCAAGGGGAATGGACATCCCCTTGAGCCTAAAAATATATTTTATCAATTTTCACCACTTCTTCTACACAAACCGGGCATCTTTACAGTTGCGCCTGGTGTACCCATTTATTCACTTGTTCGTCCGTACCGTAGACGAAGTGATTTGGCAATGGTTCATGCATTTTTGCCGTATCCGGCGTTTCTTCGTGTACATAAGGAATTCGTTTCCGCTTTCTCTCCAAAATCGGATCTGGAAGGGGAACGGCGGATAATAATGATTTTGTATACGGATGGATCGGATGATGATAAATTTCGTCCGCATCTCCCAACTCCACAATTTTTCCGCGATACATCACCGCAATCCGGTCGCTGATATATTTGACCATTGATAAATCATGGGCAATGAATAAGTATGTTAAATTCCGTTCTTCCTGAAGCTCTTTTAAGAGATTGACCACTTGCGCCTGAATGGAAACGTCCAATGCGGAAATCGGCTCATCGGCGATAATGAAGCTTGGATCCAAACTTAACGCTCTGGCAATCCCGATCCGTTGTCTTTGGCCGCCGGAAAATTCATGGGGATACCGTGTCATATGTTCACGATTTAAACCGACCGCTTCCAACAACGAGATGATTTTTGCTTGGCGTTCGCTCTTATTTCTATACAGGCCGTGGATATCAAATCCTTCACTGATGATTTCACCAGCTGTCATCCGCGGGTTCAATGATGCATATGGATCTTGGAAAATCATTTGCATTTCCCGTTTTAATTGCTTCTGCTCTTTTTTTGATTTGACTTGATGAATATTTTTTCCTTTGAAAATCACTTCGCCGCCCGTTATGTCATAAAGACCGATAATGGAACGGCCTGTCGTCGATTTGCCGGAACCGGATTCACCCACAAGGCCCAACGTTTCCCCTTCAAAAATATGAAAACTGATTCCGTCCACCGCTTTGATAGGATTGGAAGGAGAGCCGAAATATTGAGACAAATTTTTTACTTCCAATAATTTATGATTGCTATTCACCTAATTCAGCCTCCTTCTTATATCTTTCCATTCTTCTCACGATTGGTTCAGGAACATCGATTTTCGGAGCATATTCATGCAATAACCATGTTTTTGCATAATGTGTATCGGATACTTTAAACATTGGCGGTTCTTTTTCAAAATCGATGGCCAATGCATATTTGTTCCGGGGTGCAAAGGCATCTCCTATCGGCGGATTTGTCAAATCCGGCGGAGAACCTGGAATCGCATATAATTTTTCATCACTTTTGTTATTTAAATCAGGCATTGAGCCAAGCAGTCCCCATGTGTACGGATGTTTGGGGTTGTAGAAAATATCGTTGACCGTTCCGTATTCCACAATTTGCCCTGCGTACATGACCGCCACACGATCGGCGACATTTGCAACAACCCCCAAATCATGGGTGATAAAAATAATGGATGTTTTCCGTTTCTTTTGAAGTTCCTTCAACAATTCCAATATTTGCGCCTGGATGGTCACGTCAAGGGCTGTTGTCGGTTCATCGGCAATCAATAGTTTCGGATCAGCCGCAAGCGCAATGGCGATGACGACGCGCTGGCGCATTCCGCCACTGAATTCATGGGGAAATTGGTTGAAGCGTTTTTCCGGCATTGGAATACCGACTTGGCGAAGGAGCTCAATCGCTCTTTCTTGCGCCTCATGTTTTGAAACCTTTTTATGTTTTAATATCACTTCCATTATTTGTTTTCCAACACGGATTGTAGGGTTTAAAGCGGTCATTGGGTCCTGGAAAATCATCGCGATCTCATTTCCGCGGATTTTGGACATTTCTTTATCTGAAAGAGGGATCAAATCTTTTCCTTCGAATAAGATATGACCATCCGCATATATTCCCGGCGGCTGCGGAATCAATTTCATAATGGCGTTACTGGTCACACTTTTTCCCGAACCGGATTCGCCCACAATCGCCAATGTTTCGCCTTCGTATAATGTAAAATCAACGCCCCTTACTGCTTGTACAAGTCCTGCGTATGTTTTGAAGTTTATTTTTAAATTCTTTACTTCCAACAATGGTTTTTTCATTTTTCCACCCCTTTCTACTTGCGTAATTTCGGATCAAGTGCATCGCGCAAACCATCACCAATGGCATTGAAAGCAAAAATGGTCAAGGAAATGAAGAAGGCAGGGAAGAATAAACGCCAAGGGGCCACCCTTAAACCGCCCATCCCTTCAGATGCCATTGTTCCCCAGCTCGCCACCGGTTGTGTTACGCCCAAACCTAAAAAGCTTAAAAAGGATTCAGTGAAGATGGCTGTCGGAATTGTCAATGTCATTGTTACAAGAATCGCACCTAACGCGTTCGGTATGATGTGGCGCTTGATTAAATGGCTGGTGCTTGCGCCAAGGGTTCTTGAAGCCAGAACGAATTCGCGGTTTTTTATGGACAACACTTCACCGCGGACAATTCGCGCCATATTGACCCAACCTGTAATCGATAAGGCGATAATCATCGGAAGGAGACCTTGTTCCATCACAACAAGTAAAATGATGACAACCAAAAGGTAAGGAATGGCGGATAAAATATCCACAAAACGCATCATAATATCATCCACACGTCCGCCAATCAGGCCTGAAATGCTTCCCCATAAAACACCGATGATTAAATCGATGATGGCAGCCGTAATCCCGATGAATAATGAAATGCGGGCTCCATACCATACACGGACAAAAACATCCCGCCCTAAATCATCGGTGCCAAACCAATGGTCTTTTGAAGGCGCCTGATTATAAATGCCTAATTGATCGCGATAACTGTATTGAGAAAGTTCAGGGACCAATGCCGCAAACAATGCGATGATGAATAGAATGATGACCCCTGAAACCGCCAATTTGTTTTGTTTAAAGCGGAGGAATACCTCTTTCCAGAAAGATACAGACTTCTTTGTCATTTTATCGCTTTCTTCCAACCGCGGTCCGACTACTGTAAACATTTCCGGAGTTAAATTGTTGGTCGTTTCATGCTGTTTTGTCATTATTTCTTTGCTCCTCCTTTCAACTTAATGCGCGGGTCAATGAAAGTGTATAAGATGTCCACTAATAACACGGCGAACATTAAAATAATTGCATAGAATACAGTTGTTCCCATGATTACGGTATAATCACGGTTTGTGATGCTTTGAACGAAATGTCTGCCCAAACCAGGAATGGCAAAAATTTGTTCAATGACAAAGCTTCCTGTTACAACACCGGCTGTCAAAGGCCCTAAATAGGTAATAACAGGCATTAACGCATTGCGCAATGTATGCTTAAAGGTGATTGTCCATTTGCCAAGCCCTTTGGCACGGGCCAACTTCACATATTCGCTATTGTTTTCTTCCAACATGCTGGAACGGACCAATTTTGCGATATACCCCGCATGTGTCAAAGCGATCGCCAACGCTGGCAGAACTGAATATTTAAAGCCGTTCCACCCGGCAACAGGGAATAGGCCCAATTTTAAAGAGATGAAGTATTGCATTAATCCGGCCATAACGAATGAGGGGATTGAAATGCCCAAAACCGCGATGGTCGTTGCAAAATAATCAATAAATTTGTTGTGGTAAAGGGCTGCAATGATACCAAGCAAAACGCCTATTCCAACCGCTAAAAACATGGCTTCAAGTCCAAGGGATAACGATACAGGGAATCCGTCCGCAATGATATCGTTTGTGGAGCGGTTTTTATATTTCATGGACTCTCCAAAATCAAATGTAAGGGTATTGACCAAATAATCCTTATATTGGATATACCAAGGATTATCGAGTCCATATTTCGCTTTTAAATTGGCTTCGATTTCAGGCGGAAAATTCCTTTCACTTGCAAAAGGATTACCAGGTGCCGCCTTCATCAAGAAAAAGGTTGCGGTGATGATGATAAATAACGCAATCAAAATATGAATGATTCTTTTGATAATGTACTTCAGCAAAGTGTTCCCTCCTTTATCTAAAAATTCTGTACACGCCCAAAAAATAGTGAAAGGCTGCTTCTGATCAATAAAATCGATTTCAGCAGCCTTTGCAACTATTTAACCTAATTTTACAGGGACAAATTAATTTTCAATATCAACATATTTCAAATAAATGTTGCCCAATTTATCCGGTTTCATGTTTTTCACATGGTCTTTTGAAACGTACAGACTAGTGTAGTAGTAAATTGGTGCAACCGGCATTTCTTCCATGATGATTGCTTCCGCTTGTTTTAACATTTCAAAACGTTTTTCTTCATCCGTTTGTTTGTTCGCTTCTCTTAAAAGTTTTGTGTATTCTGGATTTTCCCAACCTGTATCGTTGTTGCCGTTATCAGCAGAATCATATTGCTCTAAGAATGTGTAAGCATCGTTGTAGTCTGCAATCCAACCCAAACGGCCAACTTGGTAATCCAATTTTGTCAGTTTGTCCAAGTAAACTTGCCACTCGGAGTTGTCAAGTGTTGCATTGATGCCCAAGTTTTTGCGCCAATTTTCTTGAATGAATTGGGCAATGGATGCATGGGCTTCACTCGTATTAAATGAAATTGTGATGTTGATATCTTCCGGTTTGCTGATTCCTAGCTCTTTCATACCTTGTTCAAGGGCTTTTTTCGCTTCTTCCACATCATTGTCCTTGATGTAGCCGCGATCTTCTTCAAAACCTTGAATCGCTACAGGAACCATACCTAACGCAGGTTTTTGTTCCCCTTTTGTAATGTTTTTGATCAATGATTGACGGTCAATTGCAAGTGCCAAAGCTCTGCGGATATTTTTGTTTTTAAGGATTTCATCTGTTGTATTGAATTTGTACACGTAAATGGCTGCGTAGTCTTCGATATTTAAAATGCCTTCTGATTTGTATTGGTCAATCGCATCCAATGCCACTGTTTGGAATGGAGATCCCAAGAAATCGATTTCATCATTATCGAACATTGTTGAAGCTGTTTGTTCAGATTCAACCATTGTAATGTTGACTTGATCAAGAGCCACTTTGTCAGCATCCCAGTAATTCGGATTTTTCTTTAATGTAATGTCTTTGTCGTGATTCCATGAATCCAGCATGAATGGACCGTTTGTTACATAATCTTCTCCTGCTTCTGTGTACCATTTAGGGTTTTTCTCGGCTACATTTTTATTAACCGGATAGTATGTTTTGAATGCCGTCAATTCCAAGAAATAAGGTGTCGGTTGTTCCAATGTGACAACCAATGTTTTGTCGTCTTCCGCTTTGATTCCGACTTCATCAGCAGTCGCTTCACCTTTATTGTATGCCTCTGCGTTTTTGATCGGGTAAAGGATGGAAGCGTATTCGGAAACGTTTTCAGGATTTAATGCCCATTTCCAAGCGTATTCAAAATCTTGTGCTGTTACAGGATCGCCGTTTGACCATTTTGCATCGCGCAATTTGAATGTGTAAGTCAATTGGTCATCGCTGATTGTAATGTCTTCTGCCACTGCATTCACGATTTCCCCATCTTTACGGGTTGTCAAACCTTCAAATACGTTGTCCAAAATCGCACCGGAAGTTGAGTCTGTCGCAAGTCCCGGATGTAAGGAAGGAGGCTCGGAAGCAATGACTAAATTAATTTCTTTTTTTCCGGAAGATTCCTTTCCTTCGTCTTTTTTGTCGCCGCTGCAGGCACCCAGCACCAATGTCAGTGCGAAAAGTGCTGCTAATAAGAGCCAATACTTCTTCTTTTTCATATTTCTCCCCCCAACTTTTTTTTCAATTTTTCAGAAAATAGTCTGCGCATTTTTCTGAAATTTGATTATCGAAATCATAATATCAGATTTTTTTATTAAAATAAACACTTTTTAATTATCTGAAAAAAACGGAAATAATAATTTTTTCTAAAAATATATTAATTTCTACTATTATAATTGTATCTATTACTATTAAATTAATAACAATTGCTAGCGTATTGAAAGATTCATCACGATATAAAGGTATTTTGGTATAATGAATAAACATGTTGATATTGGAAGTATAGGTAAAAAAAGGGAGTGTTAGGTCCTCCCATACTGAATCGGATTGGGGGAAGTTTTGAAAGGGTTGCGCAAATGGTGCGGCTGGGGCAATCTCCGGAACCCAATGGATTTGCCCCAGAACGATCATGATTACGGTTCAATAAGGCGATCGATGGCTGAGATTAATTGCTGAGGTATGCGCGTTACTTTTTTCTTTTCTAAATCAAAGAAGCAGCCTTTCTGTATGCCTTTGCAGTACAGCTTGTCCCCGCTCTTGATTTCAAATGCCATCTCCCAGCTGGAATTCCCCGATTCAACCAACCAGCATCGCCCGATTGGTTTATCAAAAATCGTGAGCGGTTTGCGGTAGTCGACTTCCGTGCGCATCAAAATCGGTGTAATGTTCGATTTCATCATTTCTGTCAAGGAATACGTCGCATTTAAAAATTCCATTCGTAAATCTTCAAACCACCGCACGTACACAAGATTACTCACAATTCCCATTGCATCAATATCATAAGCTTGTATTGGCAATTCCATTTGAATGACCAGCTTGCGATTTTGCATTTTCCATCACCTCAATATATTTGAAGAAGTTTAATAATCGTCAGCAGCTTTGAACAGAAACGTGAATCAATCAATTCTGATTAAAATAATGCCGACTAATATTTTGGTTTGATGTAATCATACCACTTTTGTTAATAAAATTCAGATACCATTTTCTATTTTCTTAAGAAATTTCAACTTCTTCAATAGGTTCCAATTTGTCAATTTGTTGACAATGAAGCCATCATTGAAAATGAAAAAAGAAGGGAGCATCATTTCCCCCCCTTCTTATATATAAAATATGTGCATTATTTTTTTCTCAATAAGTAATCTCCAATCGGTAAAAGAAGAACGATAAATACAACAGACACAACAATCAAAGCTTGGATGATGCCAATACCAATTTGATCAAACATTTTTCTTTTTCCTCCTTTCAATTCCAAACCTATGTTACCTTAAATAATACTATTTTTCCAATTTTTTTGTTGGAAACCAGTTGTGTTGAAAAATCCTATTTATACTATCATAACATGTAAAAACAGCAAGAATAAAGTTGAATGTGAAATGTGGTAATAGTGGGAATAATCAAAAAAATGAATACAAAAGCAAATAAATATTAACTTATAATGGTAAATTTAGTAAAAAATCAATAATTTACCAATTTATGAATTGGTGGTAATATAAAGGTGGGAGGTGAAATTTCACTTACTATCAAACAAAGGAGGGAGTATGAGAAATTTCCAGAATCGAAAACGCGATCTTCCATCTATTAAATCAAGAGTATTTTTCCAATCTGGAAAGGGAAAAATTAAAATTTGGAATTCAACTCATTCTTTCTGAACTCTACAAAATCATCTTAATCTATTCTTTGGCTTATTTATTAGACTGCATTGTTCCTACATTGATTGCTCATATTAGCTTCTTTCTGTTAAGGCAGGTTTGTTTTGGATATCACTTCAGCAATTTGTATGTGTGCATTGGTACAAGCATCATTACATTTCCAATCGCGGTCAAATTGATTGCCAGTTATTATAATATGATTTCCGGCACTCTCTTATACATCATCTTTGGAGTTTCATTAATACTCATTTATATGCTTGCACCAAAAGGCACAGAAAAACATCCGCTTATTAATCAAAATCATAAAAAATATTTGCGGAAAAAAATGATGTTCCGCGTATTCCTAATATTCGGAATATTTTGCATTGTGAATTTTGATGTGAAGGTTTTTATTGCTTATGGGGTATTGGTGGAAACTATTATGCTAATAGCACAATCAATCAAGGGGGAATTTTATTATGAAATGGATGAGTGTTAAAAATGTATTGGCAAAAATTGCTGCATTTGTAGTGGTATTCGGAGGAATAGCGACTACAAATGGATGTACGACATTATTCCATGAGAAAAAAGTGCCAAATGAGTTATTACAAAATAATCTGTTTGCTTCAAAAAAATAATGCATTTTGTAAGAAAGTTCCGACTTCCATGATCCCGTCGGAACTTTTCTTTTATGTCAAGACAACTGTACCTTGTTACAGGTGAATTGTATTATTAAAATAAAATATAGGAATACCCATTTTATTTCCACAATACATCACGAGACAACCAACATCACTCTATTAATTAAGCTAGGAGAAAAATATGAAAATCTTGTTTATAACGATTGAGCTTTTCTTGATTTTTTGGGCAATCATGTACACAGCGCAAATCAAATTAAACTTTAAATCGATTTTCGGTTTCATTTTATTCATTTTTGGACCTACCAGCCTCGCTTTTTTATGGATGGGACAATGGCAAGGGATTGTTTATTTCATTATCAGTTCCTTCGTTTATCTTTATGTGCTTTCGAGGGATTATATAGTGCTGATACACCTTTGCTTTTTCATCATTTTCGGCATTCTGGTGGACAATCTCACCCAATATGTTTTGCTTTCTTTTACCTTTGATTTCTTGCCGGGAGTTCTGGAACATTATTGCCTTTTCATTTTGATATATATTTTATGTATTCTGATTTACCGATATTTTTACAATGAGGTCATTGCATATGTCCCGGAAATGAAAAGCGCTTACATATTCATTCTTTTTGTGCTGATCGTAACGATGGCCACCTTTTATATAAATATTTATTTGACGGAATATTTATCAAAGGATACCATTTTGGTTTTTAATCTCAGTATTCAAATTATTTACTTTGCCATCATGCTGTTTATACTTTCTTTGACGATTTTCAACATCAAAAAGCAACATTACATTAATAAAATTGAATTTGAAAATGCCCAGTTTGAGAACTATATGAAGTCGTTGGAAGTAATCAATAATGATATGCAAAAATTCCGTCATGATTACCTCAATATACTCGTTACAATGCAAGGTTACATAGAAGTCAATGATTTTGAAGGATTGAAAAAATATTTTAAAAAGCATATATTTTCGACCGAGGAGAACACGTTAAAGAGGAATCAGCTGTTGGCTTCTTTATCAAAGTTGAAAATAACCGGTATTAAAGGGCTCATTTTATCAAAAGTGATGCAGGCCGAAAATGAAAACATCTCAGTCAATATCGAAATATCGGATGAAATTGAAGATATTCATATGAATATGATTGATTTGGCGCGAATTCTGGGAATCTTTTTGGATAACGCCATTGAAGCGACTGCGGATTCCAAGTCGGAAAAAAGTATTGATATCGCTTTTTATAAAACAAACAGCGATTCCGTGATGATCATTATTGAAAATACTTTCAATGGAGATTTGGTGAATGTGGAGGAAATCTATAAAGAAGGCTTCTCCACAAAAGGGCAAAACCGCGGAAAAGGGTTAAGCAATGTAAAATGTATTTTGAATCATTATCCCAATGCCCATTTAAACACTTCCATTCATGAGAATTCCTTTACTCAAGTTCTGGAAATTAAAAATCATGGATATGATTGCCCAGAGAGGAAATCAACCAGTGAGTGATACTTCAATGAATGAACCTTGATAGGCGTGAAGCCTTTCGAGGTTTTTTTGTGGGGATTTAAAAGTTTTCAGTGATTTACCGGATATCTCTGAAAATCCAACTGAACAAGAATTAGATAGCTATTATCGTGAAATATTAAAACGAGTGCAATTTGATTATGAGGGACCAGAAAACCTGATTAATCGACTCAAATTTGAAACATTTGGTAATCCCCAAGTTACGGATTCCCGCTACCAATTCAAAGAGAATTTAAATGTGTTATTTATCATTGACGCATCGGGAAGTATGGCACAAACCATCAATGGGAAAGCAAAAATGGCTTCAGCCAAAGACTCTATTTTAGCTTTTGTAGAAAAACTGCCGCAAAATGCGAAAGTTGGCATTCGAGTTTATGGCCATAAAGGAAGTGGCTCTGATTCGGATAAGAAATTATCCTGCAGCAGCAGTGAACTGATGTATTCCATTTCCAATTATAATCCTGAACAGTTCAAAGCAGCGCTTAATCAATTTTCTCCAAGCGGCTGGACGCCAATCGGACTGGCATTGCGTGAAGCCAAAAAGGATTTGGCTGCCTTTGACGGTGAAAACAATACCAATATTGTGTACTTGGTCAGTGATGGAATCGAAACATGTGAAGACGAGCCGATAGAAGCGGCCAAAGAGTTA
This sequence comes from Ureibacillus sp. FSL W7-1570, assembly GCF_038593265.1. Taxonomy (GTDB): domain Bacteria; phylum Bacillota; class Bacilli; order Bacillales_A; family Planococcaceae; genus Ureibacillus; species Ureibacillus suwonensis. The sequence continues at coordinate 1,475,885 of NZ_CP151979.1, read as the reverse complement.
TACAACTTCAATATTACCCCTATTATAAATGTGATTGGATTTGATGTGGATAATGAAGGGCAACAACAGTTGAAACAATTGGCTTCCGAAGTGAATGGAATCTATGGCACAGTAACAAGTGAAAGTGAATTGCAAAAGGAACTGGAAAAACTGAATAATTTGGCAGAACAATGGGGGAAATGGTTGAAGCAGGGAAAACAACAATATGAAAGAAATTATATTAAAAATAACTTGGAAATTTTTGTTTATATAACGAAGGAAGAAAGTAAAGGAGTACAAGAGAGAGAAAAAATATATTTCATTTTAACAAAATTGCACGAAGAAAAAGTATTTAATAATGAAACCTACGAATATTTAATAAATAAAAATAGTAAATATCATAAATGGATTGATAATGAGATTAAAAATTTCAATAAAGAATTAAAGGCAATCAATGAACAAAATTATAAAGAAGCCCTTGAACAGTTAGAAGAAAAATATGTCACCAATACCCAAATAAGTAGATAGATGAGTGATTCAATGAGAAGTGAGTGCGAAGCAGACCACTCACAGTAGAACAATTGGAGAAAAATATCTTTCCAATGGCCAACAGTAGGAAATGAATCCGCCAAAACAGTGGAGAAATCAAGAAAAAAATGAGGCTGCCGGGAAACTTGGCAGCCTCATGGCATTATGCGGTTTTTTTGGGCCAAACCAGGCCGATGATGACCCCGACGATTGCCGGCAACATCCAGCCAAGGCCGATGTCGTAAAGCGGCAAATAATTGGAGTAGAAAGATTTGATCGAATCGAATAAGGACAAGCTTGCACCTGGCAAACTCGAAACCAATGTGCTGTATCCGTCAAAGAAACTGACGCAGAATGTGAAGACCATCGCGGAAGCATAAACGCTCCGCTTATTTCCATATAAATGGGAAAATAAAGTCAATAGTATGAGCACGATTGCCAACGGATAAAGCAACATTAATACAGGGATGGCGAATTGAATGATGTTGTTCAATCCAAAGTTGGCGATGGTGAATGAAACAAGGCACAGAATCAATACGAACCATTTGTAATTGACTTTCGGGAACACTTGATTGAAAAACTCACTGCAAGATGTAATGAGCCCGATACTTGTTTTTAAACAAGCTAGCACAATGATGATGGCAAGCAGGATGGCCCCATAGTTGCCAAAATAATGCTGGGCGACGGCTGCAAAAATTTGACCTCCATTTTCGAAGGTACCAATGGCGGATACGCTGGATGCTCCCATATAAGTGATGAGCCCATAGATGAGCGCCATTAGCGCCATGGCAAAAACGCCGGCTTTCAAAGTGGATACGGCAATTTCCTTTTTATCGGTAATCCCCCGTCCCTTGATGGCATTGATGACAACAATTCCGAATGCCAAGGATGCAAGGAGATCCATTGTGTTATACCCTTCTTTAAAACCGGTAATAAATGCAAGGTCCCCATAATCTCCGGCAGGGTTCTGGAATGTCCCCATCGGTTTGATTATGGCGATCACAATTAAAATGAAAAGGAACAATAAAAATGCAGGGGTTAAATATTTCCCGATATAGTCCACGATTTTGGCGGGATTCAAAGAGAAATAATAAACGATCGCAAAAAACACAAAACTGAAAATACCTAAAAATAATGTGCTGTATTCAGGATTGATGTACGGTTCGAAACCAACCACAAAAGGCACTGTGGCCGTCCGTGGAATTGCAAAAAACGGCCCGATCGTCAAGTAGAGGGCGATGGCAAATGCAACGCCGAATATTGGGTGAACCCGTCCGGCCAGTTCAAGCAAACTGTTGCTTCCGGACAAACCGAATGCGACAATTCCCAAGAAAGGCAGTCCGATGGCGGTAATGAGAAATCCGATCAAAGCCGGCCAAAAGTTCGTACCGGCAAGTTGTCCCATTTGGATTGGGAAAATTAAATTCCCCGCACCAAAAAACATGCCGAACAGCATGGTACCAATGATGGCATAGGTAGTAAATGAACTTGACTTTTTCATAATCATGCTCCTTCTCAGATGAATCTCCATCATTTTATCAACTATCGTAAAAGGAATCTATGAATATTAATAAAGTAGGAAAATAAGGAATTTTCACTCTAATAATTAAATTGTTAATTTTTTATAAATTTAACGATATAAAAGAGTAGATATCCGCTGTTATAAAAAGATATAAAAGCTAAAAATTCTGAATTATACAAATTTTATATTTACAAGAACTCTTGTTCGTGTTAATTTATTTTTGAAAATGTTGAAGAGGGGTTGTTCTTATGGAATATAAGGATGAAGATCAAAACGATTTTGAGAGCGGTTCCGGCGACGAAAACCAAAAAGAAGGGAATTCGTTCAAACCTTTTTTCTGGGGGGAACAAACAGACGTCATTTTTGAGGAATTTAGAAGCACTTATATCCGGATTGATACTTCAATCGAAACAAATCCTGAATTGCAATTGATCAACGGATGGTCAAACATCATTTCAATCAATGAAGGGGCACAAATCATCGGATATCTCCACTTCAAAATTTATAATTCGTATTTCATAAGACCGTCTGAATTGTTATCGGTCGCAAACAGTTTTTCAAGTGAAGAATATTTTATCATGTCCTCATTCATGAAACATTTTCAAAAAGAAATGAAAGAATGTTATTTAAAGCTTCTTGTAGTGAGTGAGATATCTTTGAATGATGATTATTTGAATAAAGGGCTGGAAATGAAAGTATTGATCGAGTTGATCAGTTTGTGCCGCATTTTGGAAGTGGATTATATTCTATTGAAGCCTTATTCCACATTCGAAGAAAAATTTGGCAGTGCAATAAGGAAAAATAAAAAACAGGCGGTAAAATTGGCGGTTCTTCGCAATAAACTCGTTTTTGATGTCTATTATTTTGAAGAGGATCAACCGGTGATTGTACTGGATATTCGACATATATGACATAGATGAATAATAATTTTAATACATAACCGGCATCATGTTCCCCTGGCTCAGGGAGGCATGGTGCTTTTATTTTGGGAAGTTTTTCGCACAAAATCATGGGGTAAAATTTTATCACGGAATTGGAATTTGTGATTGACAAACATTTATACAAAATATATATTTACATTGCGAATGATAATTATTATCAATAATAAAATATGGGGTGTAAAATATGAATCTTAAACGTTATCTTTCTGTTTTATCATTAACTTTCATATTTTTATTGGTCTTGGCGGGTTGTTCCGGTCAATCCGATGACAAAGATTCAAAAGAAGCTGAATCAAATGCGGAAAAAAATGAAAACCGTTCCGAATATCCAATTGTCATAAAACATGCCTTTGGTGAAACGGTGATTGAAGAGAAACCGGAACGCGTTGTAACAATTTCCTGGGCAAACCATGATGTGGCTTTGGCTTTGGGGGTTGTGCCGGTTGGATTCTCGGCCGCCAACTACGGCGTACAAGATGACAGCGGAATGCTTCCGTGGACAAAAGAGAAATTGAAAGAACTTGGTGTTGAAAATCCTAATATTTTCCAAGATACAGACGGTCTGGATTTCGAAGCGATTGCAGATGCTGAACCGGATGTAATCCTTGCCGCCTATTCCGGTATTACACAGGAAGAATATGATCTTTTAAGCCAAATCGCTCCGGTTGTGGCTTATCCGGAAACTCCATGGGTGATTTCTTGGAGAGACCAAATTTTATATAATGCCAAAGGAATGGGGATGGAAGAAGAAGGAAAGCAACTGATTAAGGACACTGAAAACTTAATTCAAGAGAAAGCGGGCGAACATCCTGAAATCAAAGGGAAAAAAGCCGCTTTTGCTTCCATCAGCGCAGCCGATTTATCCAAATTCTACATTTATACAACTCAAGACCCTCGCGGTGAATTTCTTGAGGAATTGGGAATGCAATATCCTGAAAGCTTAATCGAAACATTTGGGGATCAGGACAGTTTCTATATTGAAATGAGTGCGGAAAACGCGGATGCATTAAATGATTTGGACATCATCGTGACATACGGGGATGACAATACTTTAAAAGCGCTACAAAATGATCCGATTTTAGGCAAAGTGCCTGCCATTCAAAAAGGGGCCGTTGTAGTCATTGGCGATAATACGCCACTTGCGGCGGCGGGAAATCCGAATCCGCTATCCATTGCGTACACCATCGATGAATACTTGGGCTTACTTTCTGAAGCGGCCAAAAAGCTGAATTAATATGAAAACGACTGCCTATAAAGAGAACAAGCAAACCCTCATCCCGAAAAGATTTGCAGCATTACTCATGGTGCTCGTATTATTGCTTGGTGTTTGCATCATCGCTTCGTTGCTGTTTGGTTCAAGGGCCATCGGTTTGGCGGATATCATGGACGGGTTATTTCATTCCAATGTCGATACCCACGAAGCCAATGTTGTGCGGCAAAGGGTGGTTCGCACGATGTTCAGCATCATGTGCGGTGTGGCTCTAGGGGTTTCCGGCGCTTTGATGCAATCAGTGACCCGCAATCCGATTGCAGACCCAAGCATTCTGGGAGTGAATACGGGAGCCGCCCTTTTTGTCGTAACCGGGATTGCATTTTTCCATATCACTTCTGCCGGTCAATATATTTGGTTTGCCATTGTCGGAGCAATGATAACAGCCGTATTCGTTTATTCGGTCGGTTCGATGGGAAGCGGTGGCGCGACGCCGTTGAAACTTGTATTGGCCGGGGCCGCGACAAGTGCCGTATTGTCATCGCTTGTCTCGGCCATTATGATTCCCCGCAACAACGTCATGGATCAATTCCGTTTTTGGCAAGTAGGCAGCGTAGGATCCGGCACGTGGGATTCCATTATGATTTTTCTTCCATTTCTAATTGTAGGTCTCCTGATTGCATTGATGACAGCGCCGGCTTTAAATGCAATGCTTTTGGGGGATGAGGTTGCCAAAAGTTTGGGTGTACGGATTGGGTTTATTCGGCTCCTTGCCGCATTTGGCGGAGTGCTGTTATGTGGTGCCGCAACCGCGCTTGCAGGCCCGATCGGGTTCGTCGGCTTGCTCGCAACCCATGTCATTCGATTAATCATTGGACCGGATATGCGATATGTCATCCCGATGTCCGCCTTGACAGGAGCGATCATTTTGACATTTTCCGATGTTATCGGCAGGATCCTGGGAAGTCCGGGGGAATTGGAAGTCGGAGTGGTGACGGCCTTTATCGGTGCCCCCATTTTAATCTTTATCACAATGAAAGCGAAAGTTCGTGAAATATGATGAATGAGACATTGCAGTTAATTCGGACAGCTCGATCAAGAAGGTTTCGCCGTTTTGTGCTTTTGACATCCTTGCTTTGCCTGATCTCCTTTGCTTTGTGCGCCTTGATGCTGATGCTGGGCAACACGATTTATCCCGTCCAAGATGTCATCCGGGTGCTTCTTGGGGAACAAGTCAAGGGAGCATCTTTTGCTGTTGGAACGATCCGATTGCCACGGATGGTGGCAGGACTGTTTGCGGGGTTTGCCTTTGGGGCAGGCGGTTATGTGTTTCAAACGATGCTCCGCAACCCGCTCGCCAATCCGAATGTCATTGGGATTACAACAGGTTCGAGTGCCGCCGCCGTTTTTTGTATCGTCATCCTCCATGCGAGTTTGGCAATGACATCCGTTGCTGCCGTTATCGGCGGTTTAGGTACGGTTTTGGTGATCTATTTGTTGGCGAAAGGAAGTTCTTTTTCCATCGGACGATTGATTTTAATCGGCATTGGCATTCAGGCGATGCTCAATTCCGTCATTTCTTATTTATTGTTGATTGGAAGCCGGAATGATTTGCCAACCGCATTGCGTTGGTTGAGCGGAAGCTTAAATGGTTTGAAAATGGAAACCCTTTTTCCTTTAATCGTGACCGTTGTACTTTTTACTCCCATGCTGCTCTTATACGGCAAACAACTGGAAATGTTGGAATTGGGCGACCAAACCGCTACATCTCTAGGCGTGAACGTGAACATGACCAGAATTATGCTCATGATCAGTTCCGTTTTGATGATTGCGATCGCTACCGCAACGACAGGACCGATCGCCTTTGTGTCCTTCCTTGCGGGACCGATCGCCAATCGGATCATGGGTTCGGGTTATTCCAACATAATTCCTGCCGGGCTCGTTGGTGTCATTTTGGTGCTGGCCGGAGATTTGATTGGCCAACATGCCTTTGAAGCGAGATATCCTGTAGGGGTGATCACCGGCGTGCTTGGAGCGCCTTACTTACTCTATTTATTAGTCCGTTTGAATCGAAAGGGTGGTTTTTAATGAATCCTGCACACGTGCTGACAGCAAAAAATTTATATGCGGGCTACGATAAAAAGACGGTTTTGCAAGATGTTACCATTACCATTCCAAGCAATAAAATCAGTGTGATTATCGGGGGGAATGGTTGTGGCAAATCCACATTGCTCAAGACGATGGCAAGGTTAATCAAGCCTGCAAGCGGCCAGGTCATGTTGGATGGGAAACCGATTCATCAAATCTCAACGAAACAATTGGCTCGTGTGTTAGGGTATTTGCCTCAATCACCCATTGTTCCTGAAGGGATCACTGTGGTTGATTTGGTAGGCCGGGGAAGATTTCCGCATCATTCGTTTTTAAAAGGCTGGACGAGCAAAGATGATGAAGCGGTCAGCGAAGCGATGGAAATCATGAACATTACGGATTTGGCGGATCGATATATCGATGAGCTGTCAGGCGGCCAAAGACAGCGGGTATGGATCGCAATGGCCCTAGCTCAACAGACGGATATCCTGTTTTTGGATGAACCAACCACCTATCTGGATATCACCTATCAGGTGGAAATATTGGATATGTTGACAGATTTGAACCGGAAACGGGGCACAACCATCGTATTGGTGCTGCATGATATCAATTTATCCGCCCGATATGCGGATCATATTTTTGCCTTCCAGCAAGGAAAGCTGGTGGCGGAAGGAACTCCGTCAGAAGTGATCAATAGCCAATTAATTAAAGATGTTTTTGGACTTGATTGCACAGTGATTCAAGATCCGGTTTCATTATCCCCATCCATTGTGCCAATTGGCAGATATCATAATCATTTGGAAAATTCCCGTTTTGAATGCCGTCTGGAAAGGTGCTGACTTTCCGGCGGCTATTTTGCCGTTTGGCGCAGGGAAATCTAATAAAGGCTTGTACCAAGTCCTTCAAAAGCGCGGCAGGTGAATCAGTCAGCAATCGTAAAAAAACACCATGTTGAAAACTCTTCATTTGATTGTCAGTTATTAGAAACACATTTTCAAAAATGTTATGTTAATAATATAAGTAGCAAATAGATGTAGGAGGTGCCAATGATGGAATTTTTTGAAGCAGTAAAAAATCGCCGGTCCATTCGTGCATTGGAAGATGAAGCGGTTGTACCTGATGAAGAAGTGGTTGAAATTGTCAAATCAGCTTTGAATCATACACCGACTGCATTCAATGGGCAAGAAACCCGTGTAGCCATTTTGTTTGGAAAACATCATAAACAACTTTGGGACGACGCGGAGAAAATTGCCCGCGATAAAAATCCGGTAGATTTTGAACGGACACAACAAAGAATTCAAGGTTTCCGCAATGGTCATGGAACCGTTTTATTCTTCCAAGACCGGGAAGTCATCGAAGGTTTGCAAAATAAAATGCCACATCTCCGTGATGCGCTTGAAGCATGGGCCCATCAAAACCAAGGCATGCTTCAATACGTCATCTGGACGGGATTAGAGGAGGTTGGTTATGCCGCATCCCTTCAACATATAGACATCGATATACGTCCAGAATGGAACATTCCTGAAAATTGGAAGATTATTGCGCAAATGCCTTTCGGTAAACAAGCGCAGCCGGCGATCGAAAAAGAGATTATCCCGGTGGAGAAAAAACTTGTTGTCCTTAAATAAGTTCCCATCCATCAAACGGACTTCGAGGAAAAGTGAAGGATTCTATGGATCAAGAAATGATGATGAGCTTGCGAAATAAGTCAAGGACTTGTTTTGCAAGCTTTTTTAATAATAAGGATAAGGAAACCTCTTTTCTTTCTGTTTTTCAATTTCCTTTGTCAAATATTGAATTTGCCTTTCGAGTTCCTTGATTCTTTCTTCGTACGGGTTTTGGTATGGCGGTTGTGTGGGTTGTTGGGCAGGCTGTGGGGTACGTTGTTGGCGCTGAAGTTGTTCAATCTCCAGGATTGCTGAATAAGTTGAAATCAATGCCCCGATGATTTGAATAATATTGCCGAACACTGCTAATTTTGCAAGACTGATATCGGAAGAGTCATTGCTGGTGCTGTTTTGTGCTGACTGATTTTCTTGTTCAAGTTGAAAAAATGGGTAAAATTCATTGACCATCCTCCAGCTCCCCCGATCCAATTATCTTTTGTATTATATGTTTTTGATAATAAAAAAGTAACTGAATGAAAATTCACGGATGAAGATGGGGAATAGTTCCAATCCTTCTATTGGGGGAAAAAACAAGGTGTCCTGATCCAGAAGTATTGGACACCTTGTTTTATCAATTTAAATGGCCATTCTTCGGCGAATTCCTCATGCACTAATGAGATGTTTTTTAAACGTTCAACAGCTCCTGCTGTTTTTCCGTAAGCTCGATTTCAAAACCCAAGTCTTCCAGCATTTGATAGTCCTGGTTTGATTCTTGTCCTTCCGTTGTCAAATAGTCGCCGACGAAAATGCTGTTTGCCGCGTATAATCCCAACGGCTGCAAAGAACGGAGATTCACTTCTCGCCCGCCGGAAATGCGGATTTCTTTTGTCGGGTTCATGTAGCGGAATAAGGCAAGGACTTTCAGACAATAGCGCGGATTCAGCTCATTTGTCCCTTCCAGTTTCGTGCCCTCGATCGCATGCAAAAAGTTGACCGGAATGGAATCTGCATCAAGCGCCCGCAAAGCCCGGGCGATATCAATCACATCCTGTTTTGTTTCTTTCATGCCGATGATGGCGCCGGAACAAGGGGAAAGGCCGTGCTTTTTCACGATATCAATTGTATTCACCCGGTCTTGGTACGTATGGGTTGTCGTGATGAATGAGTGATGTCTTTCGGATGTATTGATATTGTGGTTGTAACGGTCCACACCCGCTTCTTTCAGCTGCTGTGCTTGTTCTTCTTTTAAGATCCCCAAACAGGCGCATACTTTTAATCCGTATTTTTCTTTAATTTCTTTCACGGCTTCACTGACCACGTTCACATCTTTCCGGGTCGGACCTCGGCCGCTTGCCACGATGCAATAGGTGCCAATTTTATTTTCGAAAGCGATTCTTGCCCCTTCCAAAATTTCCTCTTTTGTGATGAAAGGATATTTTGTGATCGGAGCAGAGGATTTCGAAGATTGGGCACAATAACCGCAATCTTCGGGGCAGTAGCCGCTTTTTGCATTCATGATCATGTTCAGTTTCACTTTTTTCCCGAAGTAGTGTTTCCGGATTGTAAATGCTCCATGCAATAATGGAAGGAGTTCATCATCCTCCGCGTTTAAAATCGCCATCGCTTCTTCATTTGAAAGTTCTTTTCCGTCAATGACTTCTTGGGCTAGAGTTTGCCAATTCATTTTGTTGCCTCCAATACATTGATTAGTCTTTTATTTAAAATGAAGTAAATCCGTCTTGCAAAAAGTCCAGTGACCATCGCCAATACAATGTCAACACCTACCGTGCTTAAAAAGGCGGTTACAAATACGGTTGATGCGCTTGTCGGCATATCAAGCCAGAAATTTAATGCCAAGTAAACGTAAGGGGCACCAATTGCGTAAATCACGAATGTGCCTGCCAAATTCGCCATGACAAATCGTAAACGGGAAGGTTCTTCTCCTCCGCGTTCAATAATGTATCCGATCACAAAAGCGCCTAAAGCAAAACCGGCCAAATATCCGAAAGTGGGCTGCAATACATATGTCAGCCCGCCCCCTTTTGTAAAGACAGGGAGTCCTGCCAAACCTACCAAGATATAAACCAATTGGCTCTGCAAACCTCTTTTGCTTCCTAAAATCGATCCTGCCAAAAATACGATGACAATTTGCAGTGTAAACGGCACAATCGGCAACGGTATCTTGATGAATGCCCCAATTGCTGTAAGCGCCGCAAATATTGCAACGAGTGTAAGGGAATAAATTTGCGAATTTCTCATCGAATTCCCACCTTTCTCTCTTTGAAAAATTCCATGATTTCCTGTTTTGCCGTTTCCACCATCCATTCAATTTCTTCTTCGGAAATGACGTATGGAGGCATGAAATATAAGATGTTGCCAAGGGGTCTGAGCAAAATTCCTTTTTTCAATGCCCTTTTGTATATTTGATAGCCAATACGCTCTTCTTCAGGGAGTGGCGCTTTTGACTTTTTATCGGCAACCAGTTCAATGGCTCCGACAAATCCCGTTTGACGATATTCCCCAACGGTTGGAAGTGAATCGAAGGCTTCATGCGCCAGTTGGTTTAATAATTTTGCTTTGTCCGCAATTTTTTCTAATACCTTCTCTTCTTCAAAGATGGCGAGGACTTCCTTGGCTGCACGCAATGCCAGGGGATTTCCCGTGTAGCTATGGGAATGTAAGAAAGCTTTCATCGTGCCGTAATCGTCATAAAAGGCGTAATAGATTTTGTTTGTCGTCAACACTGCCGAAAGAGGCAAGTAACCGCCAGTAATGCCCTTGGATAAACAGAGGAAATCCGGAGTAATGTCCGCTTGTTCGCACGCAAATAACGTGCCTGTTCTTCCAAAGCCGACCGCGATTTCATCTGCAATGAGATGCACATCGTACTGGTCACACAATGCTCTTAATTTTTTTAAGAAAACAGGGGGATACATGTTCATGCCGCCTGCTATTTGGATTAACGGTTCGATGATGGCGGCGGAAAGGGTGTCCGCATGTTTTTCGAACTGTTCTTCAACAAACAGGGTGCAAGGAGCATCACATGTGCCTGGATTTTCATTAAATGGACAGCGGTAACAATTCGGTCCTTCTGCACGGACGACATTCAAAAGAAGGGGTGTAAATACTTTGTTGTACAAGTCGACTGCCCCGACAGATAATGCTCCGAGTGTTTCCCCATGATAGGCATTGGTAAAAGTCAAGAACCGTTGTTTATTCGGTTGGCCGGTTTGGACTCTATATTGAAAACTCATTTTCAATGCAATTTCGATGGCGGCTGAACCGTTATCGGCGAAAAATACTTTTTCCAAGCCATCCGGTGTTTTGTCCACCAGCTTTTTTGCCACGTGGATGGCCGGTTCATGGGTAAAGTTTGCAAAGATGACATGTTCCAATTTTTTTGCCTGATCAGCGATTGCCTTGCTGATGCGCGGATTGGCATGTCCAAACAAGTTGACCCACCAGGAGGAAACAGCATCCAAATAACGGTTTCCTTGCTTATCGTACAGCCAGACTCCTTCGCCCCGCTCAATGACGATAGGAGGGAAAGATTCATAGTCTTTCATTTGGGAGCAAGGATGCCAAATATGTTTTAGATCAAGGTCTTGAAGTTCCAAGTAATTCAACCGTAATCAGCCTTTCAAAAATCGTTTCTCCGTCAAAGCTTTCAATCGTCCGGTTTCCCTCGACAATGACTATTGGCTTGTCAGGAATGAACCGGCGCAAAGTTTGGACGTTATTTTGTTCAATGGGACTATTTTTATATTGGTTGATGACGATGCCAAGCACTTCTATTCCTCTTGTATTCAGAGCATCAAGAGATAATAATGTGTGATTGAGCATGCCAAGTTTTGAGGGTGTCACCAATACAACCGGCAGTTTTGAGCGTTGAATGATATCCAACAAGGTCAATGCAGTATGGGGTTGCAAAGGTACAAACAGCCCTCCAGCCCCTTCGCAAATCACAGCGTCATATTCTTTTGTTAAATGGCTTATTTTATTCAGTATTTGTGCCCCACTGATCCATTCCCCCTCCAGCTCGGCGGCATAATGGGGAGAGGCGGGAACAGGGAAAGAATATGAATTGATTGATTCGGGAGATAAAGGATGCAAACTATAATTTAAGTAAGTAGACGTATCGTAATAGTATGTTATATCCCCCTTTTTTACCGCTCCCGTTTGTACGGGCTTATAGGGTACAACTTTTAACCCTTTTCTTTGCAAATACCGCATAATCAATGTTGTGATGAAAGTTTTCCCTACATCGGTGTCTGTTCCTGCAACCCAAAAATGGTTCAACTTATCACCTTCTTAGCTGTTGTGGTTTATGTTAACTTAGTTGTTTATTAAGTTAACACAATTTCTTTTTCCAGTAAATATTTTTTTGGAATTTTGTATAAATTAGGTAATTGGTTTTGGAATGGTGAGACTATTTGGAGGATTTATTCAATGAGGGCCGATGTTGGAATTCTTTTAGTATAAAAATCAAATGTGATTTTTGTAGAGTTGTGTTAAAATTCTTTATTATTACAAAATTTGTATATTTTTTTAAGAAATAATGTTGTTTGAAGCTTGAATAGTTGATAGGAGTGTAAAACATGATTGGCACAATCGTTAATACCGTTTGTATTCTGGTGGGCAGCTTGGTAGGCAGCATATTGAAAAAGGGGATTAAAGAGGAATACCAAACGGCGTTATTTACCGCAATGGGATTTGCGGCTACAGCATTGGGCGTAAATGCCATTGTTCAAAATATGCCCAATAGTGAATACCCGATATTATTTATCGTGAGTTTATCGATCGGCGGGTTGGTGGGAACAATCATCGATTTTGACGGGAAATTCAAAAAAGTCGTTGATCGTTTTTCAAAAACGGATTTAAGCAAGGGATTATCTACGGCAATTTTGCTGTTTTGTATTGGCACTTTATCGATATTAGGGCCTGTGGAAAGCGCGCTTCATCAAAATCATACATATTTATTTACCAATGCAACCCTGGATTTGGTGACATCAATGGCATTGGCTGCCACTTACGGCATCGGCATCGCGTTTGCAGCGGTAGTATTGTTTTGCTGGCAGGGGGCTATTTATCTAAGCGCAACCTATATCGCTCCTTTTTTGACAAATGAATTGATGACGGAAGTTTCCATTGTGGGCGGCATATTGATCTTAAGTTCAGGATTGTCGATTTTGGGAATCAAGGACAGCAAGTCGTTGAACATGCTGCCGGCGCTATTTGTACCGGTGCTTTGGTTTCTCATTCTGGCGGTGTTTAAATGAAAGTTGGAGTAAAAAAGAGGAAAGATATGACCAGTTCAGGAGGATCAGGTATGGATGACCGTTTGCAAGAACAAATGCATGAACGAATGAATAGAAAGCCGATGAAGCTTGCGGCCATTTTGGGGGCATTGGGGGCTTTTGCTCCGTTGTCCATAGATATGTATTTACCGGCACTCCCGCATATTGCAAAAGAACTTCATACAAGCCAATCAATTGTGCAGTTGAGTTTAACTTTTTTCTTATTTGGACTTGTATTGGGCCAATTGATGGTGGGCCCGATCAGTGATGCAAAGGGACGGCGGAAACCGTTGTTGTTTGGGCTTTTGGTTTATGCTGTGTGTTCATTGTTGTGTATTTTTGCTCCAACCATTGAACTATTTATTGTTTTGAGATTTTTGCAGGGAGTATCTGGTGCAAGCGGTATTGTGCTGTCCCGCGCCATTTTGAGGGATGTTTTTTCCGGAAAAAAATTGACGAAGGTTTTTGCTATGCTGGCTTTGGTGCAAGGTGCTGCTCCGGTATTGGCTCCGGTGCTTGGGGGCATTATATTGCTTTTCGCTCCTTGGAAAGGGGTATTTCTATTCTTGGCGGTTGTCGGGTTGGTCATGTTCTTCATTGTTCTGTTTTATTTACCGGAATCATTGGATGTTCGTATGCGGAGCAAGGGAAGCATTAAAGAAACGTTCATCACCTTCAAAAAATTGTTTCTGGACCGCAGCTTTATCGGATATGCATTAGTGATCGCCTTTTTGTTTACCATGATGTTTGCGTATATTTCGGGTTCTTCCTTTGTATTCCAAGAGATGTATGGACTTTCCGCGCAGCTTTATAGTTTGATTTTTGCCGTGAATGGCATTGGCATTGTTCTGTGCAGCCAATTGACCGGGCGGTTAGTGGGGATTGTGAGCGAAAAGAAGTTGTTGGTTACCGGAATCGGACTGTCCTTTGTCGGAACGGCTGTTTTATTGGTGCTGCTTCTATTGAAGGCAAAGATTTATTTCATTTTGCCGCCATTATTTTTGGCGATTGCCAGCATGGGAATGGTCAATACATCCGGACAATCATTGGCTTTGCAAAATCAGGGGAAAGTGGCCGGAAGTGCTTCCGCTTTGCTGGGAGTATTGCAATACGTGATTGCGGGATCCTTTGCGCCTCTGACAGGATTGGGAAATGATCCATCTGTATCGATGGGGATTGTAATGATGATTGGAAGTGTTTTCGCCATTCTTTCTTATCTTTTCCTGATCAGGAAGAATCAAGTGGTAACTGATAAATAGGGAAGTGGCATCCGCAGCAATATGGGGTGATTTGCACTAAATGAGTGGCCAAGTGCACCAAATGCGGGGGTATACGCACTAAATGAGTGGCCAAGTGCACCAAATGCGGGGGTATACGCACTAAATGAGTGGCCAAGTGCACCAAATGCGGGGGTATACGCACTAAATGAGTGGCTAAGTGCACCAAATGCGGGGGTATACGCACTAAATGAGTGGCCAAGTGCACCAAATGGGGAAGTATACGCACTAAATGAGTGGCCAAGTGCACCAAATGGGGAAGTTTACGCACTAAATGAGTGGCCAAGTGCACCAAATGCGGGGGTATACGCACTAAATGAGTGGCCAAGTGCACCAAATGGGGAAGTTTACGCACTAAATGAGTGGTCAAGTGCACCAAATGGGGAAGTATACGCACTAAATGAGTGGCCAAGTGCACCAAATGGGGAAGTATACGCACTAAATGAGTGGCCAAGTGCACCAAATGGGGAAGTATACGCACTAAATGAGTGGCCAAGTGCACCAAATGCGGGGGTATACGCACTAAATGAGTGGCTAAGTGCACCAAATGCGGGGGTATACGCACTAAATGAGTGGCCAAGTGCACCAAATGGGGAAGTTTACGCACTAAATGAGTGGCCAAGTGCACCAAATGGGGAAGTTTACGCACTAAATGAGTGGCCAAGTGCACCAAATGGGGAAGTATACGCACCAAATAGGGAAAACATCCACATCAAATAAGTCTACATACCCACTAAATGCGAACTTTGCTCTATCCATTGGAATACGATCCACCCCATAATCAAAAAAGCACAAACCTTGCCCCGGTTTGTGCTAAAAATTTATTCCGTTACGATGACGCTTTTAGGAAACGTTGCAAAATATGGGGAGTTTCCTTGTCTGAAGAAGACAAACAAATACGTGTCGCTTACAACAATCTTTCCATTTTGATACGCTTCGTAGTCAAGGTTGAATGGAACGATGAGGGAATGTTTCACCAGTTCCTTTTCATTCACTTTCATTTGAACGAATTCTTCCCCTGCGATTTCCGGTGTTTCAATCAACTTTTTATTGATGGCCTTTAATTCCTCTTTTGGAATCCGCTCATCCCACCAAAGTTTTCGCGGATGGAACTGCTGTTTTGATAAGAAGTCCAGCTTCATTAAACTGTGGACAATCCCTAAGTTCACATTTGGCAAAGTGCGCAAAAATTCATCCAATCTTGTAAACAAATCTTCCAATTGATGGCCAATTCTGGACCAGCCTTTTTCTTCCCAGAACGTACCGAAATTTTGGAAGAAGTCGAAAGGTGTTTCAAAAACTTCCGTTACTAAATATTCAACCGTGCCGTCCATGCGATGGGCGTTCCAATATTTTTCCAGCACGTCTTCCGCTTGTTTGATGCGGATGATGTCATCAAAGCTCAACACGTTGTTCGATAAAATTTCATAAGGTGCAATATCCACGTATGTATACCCGAATTTTTCCGATTCAATTCGCAATCCCGTGCCCCTCAATAATTTCAGGAAGCCCAGCTGCAATTCTTCGGGACGCATCTCGAACACATCGTTGAATGTTTTGCGGAAACTTTCGTAGTCCTCTTCCGGAAGGCCGGCAATCAAATCCAAATGCTGGTCGATTTTTCCTCCTTCCTTCACCATTGTGACCGTTCTTTTCAGTTTTTCGAAGTTTTGCTTCCGTTTTACCAGCTCATTCGTTAAATCGTTCGTTGATTGAACCCCGATTTCAAAACGGAACAATCCCGCCGGTGCATGGTCGTTTAAAAATTGAATGACTTCCGGCCGCATGATGTCTGCCGTGATTTCAAATTGGAACACCACGCCAGGCACATGTTCGTCGATCAAAAATTGGAACATGTCCATCGCATAGCGGCGGCTGATATTGAACGTGCGGTCTACGAATTTGATGGTTTTTGCCCCGTTCGCCATCAAATAACGGATGTCCTCTTTGATTTTTTCCCGGTCAAAATAACGGACACCGACTTCAATGGATGATAAGCAAAATTGGCAAGAAAACGGACAGCCGCGGCTCGTTTCAATATACTGGATCCGCTTTGAAATAGAATCCCGGTCTTCTTCAAAACGGAAGGGGCTCGGCATTTCCCGCAGGTCGACTTTTGGGGGCTGTGGATGGATGTTCATCTTGCCATCTTTCAAATAGGCAATGCCGGGCACTTCCTCCAAAGGAATTTCTTCATGAACATAACGAAGCAGTTGTTTGAAGGAATATTCCCCTTCGCCCATGATGATGAAATCGACAAGCCCATCCAACCGGCGCAGCCAATAATGCAGGTCATAGGACACTTCCGGACCGCCCAACACAATTTTTGTTTTGGGGCTCACGGCGCGCAGCATTTGAATGACTTTGATCGTTTCTTCAATGTTCCAAATATAGCAGCTGAAACCGACCAAATCCGGTTTCCGTTGATACAACTCGGTCACAATATTCAACGCCGGTTCCTTTATCGTAAACTCGACAATCTCCGGATCAAACTCCGGCCGGGCATATGCTTTCAAATAGCGGATGGCCAAGTTCGTATGAATGTATTTGGCGTTCAATGTTGTCAGTAAAATATTCATCAGTCGAACTCCTTTAAAACGATTAATCAACACACTTCAATCTATCACATCTATTATACACATAAATCGCGGACGTTCTCCTAAGAATAAAAAGTCACGAAAAAATAATTTTGACAGGATGCTTTTCAAAATAGGATGGATCTTCCGTAGAAGAGATGTGTATTTCCATTTCCAGATCGTTTTTGAATTCGGGAAATTCAATCTCATCGGCTTGCTGTATGATTAATCTTGCATTTGCGGCTTTTTGGGGGGAGATTTCCTGATGCATTTCATAGATGGTTTCATCTACCATGCGTTCATCCACCGATAATCTTTGAGCGGAGATGATGATTGCATCTTTGCGTTTATTCAGTATATCAAAAGTGATGGTGACCGTTGTCTTTGATTGATTTTTAATTTTCTTCATATTTAATACCGTTATTTTTACATGTTCATTGTCGGCCACCAGCTGACGGATTTCTCTTTCTTTGTCCTCATCCCTTTCGTTTTTCCCCAGGTTCGATTGTGAAGGGACACCGCAGGCAAAAAGAATGAAAACAAGAAACAACAAATAAAATCGATGCAAGTTTTTCATAAATGTCACCTTTAATCATCATGAATTGGTTGAAATAGATCAAATGTTAGTATGAAAATCTCTGTTCCCATTTATACATGACGGTTGATTCATCCAATGAATCGTTTTTTTAGAGATTATCGTGATAACGCGTTCTTAAATTGTCTGAAAAACCATGAAAATTTCCCGCAATTCTGTAGTATAATTGAATAAAATGTAAATTGTGAGAAAGATTTCAGAAAAGGTTCACCTTCTCTTGAATGGAATAAAGAGGTGTATAGATGGATAAAGTATTTGCCATTGGAGATATACATGGAAGTTATCAATTGCTTGACAAAGTATTGGATTATTGGAATCCCAATGAAGAATTGCTAATTTTCTTAGGGGACTATATTGACCGTGGGAAAGACAGTTTGCAAGTATTGCGGAAAGTGATCGAGCTGTCGAAAGAATACAAAGTGATTACGTTAAGCGGGAATCATGAACAAATTTTCTTGAATTGGTTGAAAAAGCCGAAAGTGATGTCGGAATTTTATTTTGACCAAAAAGTTGGCGGGGCAAGCACCATCGAAAGCTTCTTCTCTGCCATGCCACACCAACCATCAATGGAAGATTTGAGCTTTGAACAAATGGTGGAAATCTTAAAAACGAATTTTGCGGATGAAATCGAGTTTCTTAAAAACCTTCGTTTGTACTATTATTGGAGACCATATGTTTTTGTCCATGCGGGGATCAATGCCGGTGTCGATGATTTTTTGGAAACGGGTTCGGATGAATTTCTCTGGATCCGGGAAGAATTTACGAAAGTGCCCCACCAGGCGAAAGAAATCGTCGTCTTTGGCCATACACCCACAATCTTTTTAAATGAAGACGGCTCAAGCAAAGTTTGGATTTCCCCTTGCCGAAAAAAAATCGGCATTGATGGCGGCGGAGAGATTTATAAAGATGGAAACATCCATGGAGTTCGTTTCCAAAGAAATTCCTCAGAAATCGAAGTGTATTCCGCCAACGGAAAGGGAATTACCACAAGCCATTTTACATTGTAACAGGGAATTTTCAAAAAGTGGAATGGAACAGGATTCCAGGATTCACCTATTAGTGAATCCTTTTTTTGAATATCGATAAAAATTAATTTATTGTTAATATAAGAAGGCCCAGGAATGACCATTACGGAATGGAAGCCATACTAAGATTAATGGAGATTCAATGGAAGTGGTGAAGTGAATGAGTGCAATCAATGCGATATTGCAAATCCTGTTTGTTTCAATCATTATCTTTTTTATCAGCGGAAGGCTCATTGGTTCCAATGTGAACCTGTTTCGGAGAGTGTTGTCTGTCATCATCAGTGTCTCATTCACTACCTTTGTATTTTGGTATACGTACATAAGGGAAAATCCAAAATATGAAGATGGCGTTGTCAGCGTCGCGACTTTGTTATGGATTGGCAGCATGCTATTAATTTCCATGCTGATTTATTTGTTTTTTGAACTCTTTGATCCGATTGCACTGGATGAAAGTGCCGGACGGTATGCGGAGAAAAAGACGATTTTCAGGAAAGTGATCAATTATTGGCGATATCAAAAACGTTTGCGCACAGTGGTAAAAGCGGCGGTGACCAACGGAATCACGAGAACGGTCAAATATGCAAGAAACAGAGATACGGACAAGCAATTGGCGATTGCTTTAAGGGCAACCCTTGAAGAGAGCGGCGGCATTTTCATCAAATTCGGACAAGTGTTATCCACCCGGAAAGAATTGTTTTCCCCGGTCTTTACAGAAGAATTGAAAAAACTGCAACAAAAAGTTTCACCTATGACCTATGATGAGGTAACAGCGATTTTAAAAGAAAATTATTCCCGGGATGTGGATGAAATTTTTTCTTTTTTTGAAGAAAAGCCATTGGCGGCGGCTTCCATTGGTCAAGTCCATCGTGCCGTGCTGAGAGACACCCATGAGGAAGTGGTGGTGAAGCTTTTGCGCCCGCAAGTGAAGACCATTATGCGGGAAGATTTGGGCATTCTGTTGGAATTTGCCGATTGGATCACCGCCAAATCCCAATGGGCGGAGAGCATGGGATTCAAAGCATTGGCAGAAGGTTTTGCCAATTCAATGAAGGAAGAAACGGACTTTTCCATCGAAGCGCGCAATATGATTCAAATCCGCAATATATTGAAGAATAGCAAACTGAATGTAAAAATTCCAAGGGTTTATGAACAATACAGCAATGAAAATATTCTTGTGATGGAATATGTGAAGGGCGTAAGCATTGCTGAACTGGATAAAATAGAAGATCAATATTACATTGACCGGAGTGAGTTGGCGAGAAAACTCATTTGCTCCTATTTGGAACAGGCGCTGGTCTCCGGAATCTTCCATGCCGATCCGCATCCTGGAAATATTGCGGTGAACCCGGAAACGGGGGAACTCATTCTGATGGATTTCGGGGCGGTTTGCCGATTGTCGGGTCAACAGCTGGAGGGCTTGAAACTGTTTTTCATCGGAATTCAACAGAGCGATCCTTCCATTTTATATGATGCGATTTCACTGTTGATCAAAAATAAAGATGAGATTGATCGGCAAGAATTGGAACAGGCAATCGGCCAAATATTATTGAAAATTTCTTTTGTCAATAAAGTTCCGACAGATGAGACGATTTATTCCATTTTTACAGTAATCAGGGAAGCGGGACTGCAATTTTATTCCCAAGTCAGCCTTGCGCTAAGGGTAATTGTGACATTGGATGGAACCTTGAATATGATAGATTCCAATATCAACATTTTCGAAGAAGCGAGAGAATTTACGAACGATTACATGAAAGCTTCGATCAGAAAGCCGTTCAAAGAGCCGGTTGAAACGATGGAAAAACTGCAGGAAGAACTTGCGTTATTAATCCCGAACTTGCGAAAAATCCCAAGGCGATTTGATCAGTTGGTCCGAAAAATTGAAGATGGAAAGGTCACCTTGCACCATGACATCTTCTCGGATAAAACGAATGCCAAGTTCGTCACTCAACTGTTTTCGAAATTCGTATTATTGATGGTTGGAATTACGTTCGGCATCATTTCCACTGCGCTGCTTGCGATTTCCCAATTTATCGAAACGGTGTATGCCATTTATTTAAATACTGCGGCTTATCTCGGATTGTTTTTATGTTCCATTTTGCTTGTCCGATTGTCCATTCAAGCCATACGGGATATGAAAAAGAGGGATTGATGAATGCACTTTTCCCGGTTGTACGCGGGAAAGGTGCTTTTATTTTGGCTGCGGATTCCAATTACAGATGGCCGGCAGTTTGCTATAATGGTTGGAGTAGAAAGTGGGGATAAAGAAATGAAACTTCAACCGCATCTTTTAGTGATTGACGGAATGGCCCTATTATTCCGTTCTTTTTATGCCACAAGCGTGATGGGGCATTATCAATATTTGCCGGACGGCAGAGCTTCCAACGGTGTGCAGGGATTTGCAAGGCATGTGTTGACCGCCCAATCGATTGTAAAGCCGAGCCATCTTGCCATTTGCTGGGATATGGGGACCCAAACTTTTCGCAATGAGTTGTTTCGTGAATATAAGTCCAATCGAAGCGCTCCACCGGAAGAGATGATTCCCCAGTTTGATATGGCGAAGGAAGTTTCCGAATGGATTGGCTGGAAGAATATCGGCGAAATTGGAATGGAAGCGGATGATTGCATCGGATCCATCGTAGAGAAGTGGAAAGAAGAAGCGAAGATCACCATCATAAGCGGGGACAGGGATTTGTTGCAATTGTTGAACCCTGCCACGGAAATAGCGTTTACCAAAAAAGGCTATTCAGAGTACGATGTCTATACAGTGGAACGATTTAAATCGGAGTATGCGATAGAACCCCATCAGTTTGTGGATGTAAAAGCATTTATGGGGGATTCGAGCGACGGTTATCCGGGTGTCAAAGGAATCGGACCGAAAACGGCACTCCAACTTATCCAAAAATACGGCTCCGTTGATGGAGTTTTAAAAAATTTGGAAGAATTAAAACCAGGCCAACGAAACAAAATCGCCGAGAATATGGAAATGTTGAAACTGTCTTATCAATTGGCATCGATCAACAAAAATGTTTCGATCAAAGCGAGTTTGGATGAATTGACTGTCCCAAATTACAAAGCGGAAACCTTCGAGCATTTGGCAAGCAAAGGATTTACATCCATTGCGAAACATGCCCATTCCTTAATGCCGATTGTTTAAAATATCCATGGACACAAACGGAGGGATCAGTTTGTGTCCTGTTTTATTTTCGGTTCAATTTTCACAAAGCTGAGCACTTTGCTGTTTTTGGAATAAGGAACCTTTCGGATCTGACTATCCCGATTCACGCCACCATTGTCATGGACTATTAAAATTAATTCCCCGTCATCGATTTCGTACCCAATCAGAGGAACCCAATGATACTTGAAAGAAGGCTTTGAATTCCATTGAAAGGTGAAATATTTATCGAACTTTGCTGCTGCCGGTCTGCCTTCATCAATTTGCCGCAAAGCTTCTTTTAAAGAACATTTTTGTACAATCCATTCAGGACCCAAATATCTTTGCAAGTTTTTGATGAGCCTCCAACGAAACAGCCCGATCTTCGTTGTCCCCAGCAAGGAGTAAAGATCATTTACATTTTTGGCATAGTCTATTCCCAATAAATATTTTAAAATCACATAAATTGTTGTCGGACCACAGGCAGAGTTCCGGTAGGATGGAAGGATTTCTTTATGATACTGTGAATGGCCTTGAACATTCAGAATTCTTCTTTTCATCTAGCAACACCCGATTTCTGTTTACAAAAATTGTAGAATAATGGAGGAGAATTAGTATGAATTTCTTATTTACATAAATAGGTTAATAAGATTAAATATGGTATAATCTACTTATTTTTCTGAATCTTCTCATATTAGATGGATAAGAAAGGATGGATTATGACTGAAAATCGATGTCCTGTTTATTAGTTAGATTATTTCCACGGAAATGTTTTTGTCGAAAAAACACCAATTATGACCACAACATATGGGAGGGGACGATGTGATCCAAGCGAACTACAATACGCACAGAGTTCATAAAATCAATGTGGTATTGACGATCATTTTGGTCTTTTTGATTTGTGCACCCCATGTCAATGAAAAAGGGCTTGAAGGAAGCAAATTATATGTCATGGCAGGAACACTGATTCTGTTAGTGTCGATTCTTTTGTATTTTTTGCCGATCAATAAATATATAAAAGGTTTATTAATTTCATTAATTCCAAGTATAGTGATTATTACACTTTTTTTAATGGATGGATTTACTTTAGGAAAACATTATATCATTATTCTGTCCATTGCAATGGTCACAATGTATTTTAAAAAAGAACTGATCATTGCATTAGGTATATTTTTGGATATAGCCTATCTTTCAATCTATATTTTGTATCCGGAAAAATTGATAGGCGCAAACAATAATTTCGTCGTCATCTTTTTTGTAATGAATGCCATTGTTGTGCTGCTTTATTTATTGACTCGATGGGGCAGGCAGCTCATTGAAGATGCCTATCAAAAGGAATTTGAAGCGAAGGAACTGGTAAGCAAGTTGAAGGAAACCTTTTCATCAGTGGAACAGGCATCCGATTTGCTTGATGAACATATTACGAAGTTTTACAGCGACATTAAAAGCATTTATAAATCGAGCAAGGATATTGTGCAATCCGCTGAACAAGTTGGAACCGGCATTCAGGAAGAGGCGGGCAGCGTGTCAGTCATCAATGATTCGATGGGACAGTCGGTTGAAAAAATGGATCAGATTGTCACTGTGGCGGAAGAGATTATGAAGAAATCGGAAAACATGAACAACAAAGTGCGGGAAGGCTGGAACAAAATCAATCAAGTGACAGACTACATGGATTCTGTCGGTACAACCATCAGCAATACGACCATAACCGTCTCCGATTTGCAGGAAAGTTTGGAAAGAGTGAACACGCTCCTTGGCAGCATTAAAGAAATAGCAGATCAAACCAATCTGTTGGCGCTCAACGCAGCCATCGAGTCCGCCCGGGCAGGGGAGCATGGGAAGGGATTTGCGGTTGTGGCGGAAGAAGTGAGAAAGCTGGCCGAACAAAGCGCACGGATTACAGAAAGTATTCAAGTGGTGACGGTGGAATTGTTCACTAAATCCAAAGAAGCGCAGGAAAAATCCGCCCAAGGGGAAATGGCGATCACAGAGGGAAGAAGATTATTGAAAGAGATTGCCGTTTACTTCGATGAAATCAAGGATACTTTTACAGATATTTACGATTCATTGTTAGAGGAACGGGCAGAAATCGAACATGCCAAAAACAATTTCTTTACCATTCAAAATCAAATTGAAACTGTAACCGCCATCTCTGAGGAAAATGCGGCAGCCACTGAAGAAATCATTTCAACTTTGGAAAATGAACATGAATTGCTGGCTTCAATTAATAAGTCCATTGCCGAAATTCATGAACTGAGCAAAAAACTGAGGAAAATGACAAAAAGTTAAAAAGGATGGAAGGGGCCGTCTGAATCGTCATTTTGAGACGGCCCCTTTGCATTCCGCTGAAGTTATATCGAGTGGAAAACTTTTTATCGGCGGTCGGGGAAACAAAGAATGAGATTTTAAGAAAGGGTGTCAGCAAAGTTGGATTTTCGGACACCCTTTTTAATATGCAGGTGAAAAGGATTGGCAGGCGTTCGTTTTTTTATATTGCCTTGCAAATTCTCTCCATTCTTCTGTTGTTAGTATTGGGAAAGTAATGTGCTGATACTGAACATTCTTGCAAAATCTTAACATTTTTGAGTATATTTTTCTTTAAGGTAAAATTTCAGTTAAATATTCGTTATAATATTACACAAGTGCGTGCATCTTTTTTTCATTACACCAAGATTCTAAATATCCCCACAAAATTAATTCTCTAACAATTAGGAGGAAATCCATGAATTTTATTCGGTCAATTACTGATAAAGTTTCGACAAAAAAAGGCGCTTGGATCACGGTTGTCATCTGGCTGATCGTCATGATTGCCATCAGCGCCGGACCAAGACTCAGTGAGTATAAGACTACCAACTTCCAGGCTTTGCCGGATGATGCTCCATCCATTATCGCCCAAAATAAGTTGGACGAATATTTCCCTGACGAACAAGGGACTCCGGGAATCTATGTGTTCCATAAACCTGATGGGGAAATAACAGCCGATGAAGTCGGAAAAATTATTGATGGCATCAAAGAGGCCGATATTGATGGAATCGAAGCAATAGTTGATATCACTGCAATGCCTCCCCAAGCTTTAACGGCTTTTATGTCGGAAGATAAGACCACAATGATTGTTCCGATGAACTTGGAGAAGGATTTGGGAAGTTCCCAGTATGCGGAAATTAATGATAAAGCGACTGAAGTGGGGACGGAAATCGCGGAAGATTTAGGTGTTGAATTCTATATTACCGGACCTGCAGGGATTTCCGGGGATACAGTAAAATTGTTCGAATCTGCGGACTTAAAACTTTTATTTGCAACGATTCTTATTATCTTGGTTTTATTGATCGTGATTTATCGTTCACCGCTACTTGCGCTGATTCCTTTGCTTGCCACGGTTGTTGTGTATCAAGTGGTGAATCAGACAGTGGCGCTATTGGGTGCCGCAGGACTTGAAATCAACAACTCGACAACATCCATCATGAGCATCCTGTTGTTTGCGGCGCTGATTGACTATTCATTATTCGTATTCTCCCGCTATCGGGAAGAACTGAACCATCATGAAGATAAGTTCGAAGCAATGAAAATCGCCATGCGTTCTACTGCAACGCCGGTGTTATTTGCCGCAAGTACGGTGCTTGCCGCAATGATCATCCTGATTTTCGCCCATTTCCGCGAATATCAAAACTTTGCGCCAATCTTTGCAACGGCCATGATCATTATTATGATTGCGGCCATCACCCTTGTACCGGCTTTATTTGCGTTGTTTGGCCGCAAAGCATTCTGGCCGAAAGTTCCGAAATTCGGTGAAGCCAGTGAAGTAAAACATGGCATTTGGGGACCGATTGCGAAGTTTGTCACAACAAAACCGGTATTGGTTGGCGCGACAGTCATTTTGTTCTTGATCATCACAGGGTTGAACGTCTTTAATATTAAATACGAATTTAACATGGTCAAAAATTTCCCTGAAGACTTGCCTTCCCGTGTCGGTTTTGAAATCGTGGAAGAGAAGTTCAATAAAGGGGATTTGGCTCAAACGACCGTACTGGTGACAGGGGAAGATTTAACCTTTGAAGATGTTCAGGAAATCGCCCAGGATTTTTCCGGGAATGAAATGATCGGCTCTGCAAGGGCTTCCGGTGTAACGGATGATGGAAAGTACGGAAAAATCACCATTTCTTTAAACGAAGATCCATACAGTGTGGAAGCGATTGATTTCATTAAGGAATTCCGCGAAGAACATGCGACCTATCAATTAGCCAATGATAAAGAAGTGGAATTGGAATATGCAGGTACGACAGCCAAATTGGTTGATGAAGAAGATGTCAACAACCGGGATATCAAAGTCATCTTCAGTTTGGAAACTTTGTTGATTCTTGTCTTGCTATTGTTCCTGACACGTTCTCTCAAAATGCCGATTTATATGATGGCTACGATTCTGATTTCCTATGCCTCTGCATTAGGTTTGGGATTATTCCTTTTGGATGTGTTATTCGGATATGATGCGGTGTCTACACGGGCTCCGGTATATGCATTCATCTTCCTGGTGGCATTGGGAATCGACTACAATATCATCATGGTGAGCCGCTTCCTGGAAGAGCGGAAATTTGAATCGGTGAAAAACGCATTGGAAATCGCCGTCCGCAATACAGGCGGTGTGATTTCATCCGCCGGTGTCATCCTGGCAGCGACGTTCGCGGCGTTGACGACAATGCCGGTCATCGACTTGTTTGTATTTGGATTCATCGTGGCAGTCGGTATCATCATCGATACGTTCCTTGTTCGGGGAATGTTATTGCCGACACTCATTTTGTTCTTTGAAAAGGATAAAAAGGAAGCGTAAATATTTAGGGAGGCTGGGACATAACTAATAAAGTGAACGAGCTGCAAAAAGAATTTTTGTAAAAAATTGATTGGAGTGACGGGGCGACTCCTGCGGGAACAGCCCGAGTCTCGAGACCCCGCAGGAACGAAGGATTGAGCTCCGAGGAGGCTCGAGCCCAATGTCATCAACTTAACGTTACATTTAATGGAAAATAATATTTAATTTAACTTTTATAAAATTAGGTAATAAGCCTCTTGTAATTTTAAAAAGTCCACCAAAATCGTTTTAGAATCCAATTTTTGGTTAATAAAACGAGGATGGTGGTTTTTTTGAAAACAAAAAGTACTTTTTTAGGGGCAATTGAGATTACTCGAAAGTTGCTGAATGATGTGATGTTTATGCTTGAATCTCGGACAAAAGAAACGTATTTTACACGAAAAGAAAAGAAGTTAAATTTTAAAAATACTATTCTATTTAGCTTAAACTTTGTTAAAAAGAGCCTCCAAATTGAACTTGACGACTTTTTCGACAAATTTAATTTATCAGAAATTAGTATTTCCAAACAAGGCTATTCAGCCGCACGAAAAAAGATTTCTCCTCTCGCTTTTGTAAAACTTACAAAAGCGATTGTGAATTGGTATTATGAAGAAAATTCCTTTAAAACTTATCGTGGATTTAGACTTTGCGCAATCGATGGAAGTGTGCTCCAAATTCCTGATACTGAGGAGCTTCGAAATTATTTTGGGTATGGAAAAAATCATAAGACAAGTTATGCAAGAGCTAGTGCCTCTTGTATTTACGATCTTGAGAATGGAATCATTATTACTTCTAGAATCAATCCATATAAGGTAGCTGAGCGAGATAGTGCAAAGGATATGATTGAAGAACTCGTACAAATTGGATTAAAAAATGATCTTTTTTTATTTGATCGAGGGTATCCATCGAGAGATTTTATTGCCTATTTAGATGCCCTTGGTATCAAATATGTGATGCGATGTCAAAAAAATACGATAAAGGAAATTGTCGAAGCGAAAGATGCTGATCAAAACATTCATATAATACATAGGAAACAAGTGATTACTGCTCGTGTAGTTAGATTCCCACTGGATTCTGGCACGGAAGAAATACTTGTCACAAATTTAACCGAGGAAGAGTTTGATATCTCTGAGTTTAAATCTCTTTATTTTAAACGCTGGGGAATTGAAACAGAATATAATGATGTGAAAAATAAAATCGAAATAGAAAATTTCACGGGTAGTTCGAAAATCGCAATTGAACAAGATTTCTATGCATCAATATATTTATCGAATATGGTCAGTTTATTGAGAAATGATGCCAATGAAACAATTAATGAGGAGAGTAAGAAAAAAAGACGAAAACATGATTATCAAGTAAACACAAATATCTTAATAGGAAAATTAAAAGATAGGATGGTTCACTTATTATTAGAAGATTGTCCAATCAAAAGAGAGAGAATGTTTACAAAAATCATGAAAGTGATTATAAGAAATAAGACACCTATTCGGTTTGGGAGAAGTTACCCACGAAGGAATGGTCTGTCCTCAACAAAGTATCCCCTAAACCAAAAAAGGTGTCTATAAACAATACGTAGGATAAATATAACCTATTTGTTTATTAAATGTAAATAAATTAGGGGCTTAAAAAAATAAAAATTTAAGCCCCGGGCATCCTATTGCCTTTTTTAGCCGATTTTAGAAAATTATCAACACTTTGTAGGTTGAATAGTATTTTTAAAAGTAGACAACCAGATGGTTGCCTACTAACTGTAAATTATTGGTTGTATAAGTTTCTGACATTGGGCTCGAGCCGGGCCCGCGGAAAGCGTCCCCGGAACGGAAATCAATTTTCTTCAATTATCAAAAAAACACCATTTTCTCCCGGGAGAAAATGGTGTTTTTTATCTTTTGTCCCAGCCTCTTTTTTATTGAATCGGCATTTATGGCTTCCTCCCTTTTTCATAATTTCAATCCACCAACTGGCAGATTGCCCTGGTGAAAAGGGGGATGATAGACTAGCAATCTTCCATTTCGTTATTTAAATAAATTGGAAAACTATTTATAATAGAATTAACTTTAAACCATGGAGTTGTGAAAAAGGGGGATGGGTTACTTGTTCAGCAACTTGAAGTATCCGATCATTCAGGCGCCCATGGCAGGGGGGATTGCAACGGTCGATTTGGCACTCGCCGTTTCAAAGAATGGTGGCCTCGGATTTCTGGCTGCCGGTTATAAAACACCGGAAGCGATCGAAGAAGAAATCTATAAGTGCAAAGAATCCGGATTGCCATTTGGGGTGAACCTATTTGTTCCACAAAATGATCCGATTGATGAATCATTGTATTCGTATAAGGAGCGGCTCGAAGAAGATTTCCAAGTCCCATTGGCCATTCCGGAACCCAATGATGACTATTGGACGGAAAAACTGGAGTTGGTAAAGAAATATAAAGTGCCTTATGTTTCCTTTACATTCGGTTGTCCATCCAGGGAGATCATTGAACAACTCAAGGAAAATGGCAGTGCAGCAATTGTGACGGTGACGAATTTGGAAGAAGCGAAAATGGCTATGGGGAACGGAGCGGATGCCATTTGCCTACAAGGAGCGGATGCTGGAGGTCACCGGGCAACCTTCCAAAATGTGGACGAAGATTCCAATGTGCCATTAACGGAACTAATTGCCATCATTCGAAGGGAAATTCCACTCCCTATGATTGCGGCAGGCGGAATCATGAATGGGAAGGACATTCATCTGGCATTAAGTGCGGGGGCTGATGCCGTGCAACTTGGAACAGCTTTCCTATGTACGGAAGAGAGCGGAGCCAACCCGATTTATAAACAGGCGTTGAAGTCGGGCGAGTTTAAGGAAACGGCTTTAACAAGAACTTTTTCCGGAAGACTTGCGCGGGGATTGAAAAATGAATTTATGGTGAAGTATGAAAGCATTGCACCCCGCTGTTATCCCGCCGTCAATGCATTGACTCAGCCGATTCGCTCAAAAGCATTGAAAGATGGAAATCCTCAAGCCATGTCACTTTGGGCAAGCACGCGTTTTAAAGAGATTCAACAAGGCA
Source organism: Ureibacillus sp. FSL W7-1570 (assembly GCF_038593265.1). Classification (GTDB taxonomy): domain Bacteria; phylum Bacillota; class Bacilli; order Bacillales_A; family Planococcaceae; genus Ureibacillus; species Ureibacillus suwonensis. The sequence goes on along the minus strand of NZ_CP151979.1, from coordinate 1,446,194 downwards.
CGGTGAAGGATGTATTCGAAAAACTCATCAGGGAGCTGGAGCGGTGTCAATCGTGAACTTTTCAAACATAGGGGAAAGTGTATTTCACATATATTGTTGAAAATCTGTTATATCCAGGGGGCTGCGAATGGAAAAAGTGATGCGTTATGGTTGGAAAATTCTTTGGATCATTGGTCTTTTGATTTTGGCCATCATCAGCATTGACTTGAAACAGGAAATCGAAGAGGGCACCAACTATCGGATCGAAGGATATTTATGGTATATTTTTTTCATTCATTTTGTTTGGGGGATCTATTTGTCGTTAATCTCGATTAAACGATGGAAAATCCAATTCAACTTTCCATTGTTTATCGGCGCATTTCTTCCTTGTCTTATTGTCTCGCTAATAATCCCCATTTCTTCTATAACATCGGGGACTGTGCCCTTTGGTCCATGGTTCGTTAAAGTCCACTCTACCGGTTTAGTTGAAATGGCGGCAGGTTTCACATTGATCCTAAGCATTTTTCATGGAACGAAAGAGGAAAAACCATATTGAAAAAATGAAGGACATAACTTTGAGGGTTAAAGTTATGTCCTAAATATTGCGATTAAACGGTTTGCGCATCCAAAAATTGCGTTACATCTTCCGGAGTTTTGGCGTTTGCACTGTGAAGGTGGGCAAGTTTTTCCCCGTTTTTATAAATCAGTAAACTTGGAATTCCCAATACTTGATATTTCTCAGCCAGTTCCGGGAAATGATCGCGGTTGATTTCATACCATTCATATTGGCTGTACTTCTCAATAATTGGATCGATGAACATGTTCATGCGTGTGCAATCAGGGCACCAAGTAGCATAAAATTTTACGATGACTGGTTGATCTTTACCAATAATTTCATTAAATTGTTCTACAGACGTAATTTCTTTCACCATTTTCGCCTCCTCACCTAGTAGTTTACACATTTTGGCGAAAGTCGGAAAGAAATATGTTCCGGACAAAAATGCAAAACTATTAAAACATCAACAAATTTTTCGAAAATTAAAATAAAAGGATTGCGAAATTTCGAAAAATCATCTACACTAAATACAGGAATAGCAACTTTATGTATTTTTTTTGAACTTGAAATGAATAGTCATTCATTTTGTTGTAAAATGGACATCTTTTTTCAACTTGTTGAATAAACTAAAAAGGAACAAAGGGGTATAGGAGCGCAAAATGAATGATTGTTCATTCAAAACAGAAAAAGGGGGAATTGGTTGTGACGTACAAGATTGAAAAAGTAGCAGTTATTGGATCCGGCGTCATGGGGTCCGGCATTGCAGCACATTTAGTAAATATCGGCATACCAACATATATGTTAGATATTGTCCCAAAAGAACTGACAAAAGAAGAGGAATCAAAAGGATTAACGCTTGAGCATCCGGCAGTGAGAAACCGCATTGTGAACAATGCAGTGCAAAAATTATTGAAACAAAAACCGGCACCGCTTACATCTCCTAAAAATTTGGCTTTATTGACTGTCGGGAACTTGGAAGATGATTTGGACAAGTTAAAAGAAGTGGATTGGATTATTGAAGTCGTTGTTGAAAATCTAGAAGTGAAAAGAAATCTATTTGAAAAAATCGAGCAGGTCAGAAAACCCGGAACCATCGTCAGCTCCAATACTTCCGGAATCAGCGTAAATAAAATGGTGGAAGGGCGTTCGGAAGAATTTAAGAACCATTTCTTAGGAACACACTTCTTCAACCCGCCACGCTATTTGAAATTGCTAGAAATCATTCCGACAGAACATACATCGCCGGAAGTGTTGTCTTTCATGAAAACCTTTGCGGAAGATGTTCTTGGCAAAGGTGTCGTAATCGGCAAAGATACGCCTAACTTTGTTGCCAACCGCATCGGAACATACGGGTTGCACATTACGCTCCATGAAATGTTGAAACGCGGCTATTCAGTGGGTGAGGTGGACTCTGTAACAGGTCCGCTGATTGGAAGACCGAAATCCGCCACATTCCGCACGCTAGATGTGGTCGGATTGGATACATTCATTCACGTGGCAAAAACGGTGTATGACCAAACAACCGGCGAAGAGCAAAAGGTGTTCGAAGTCCCTGAAATCATTCATAAATTGGTGGAAAGAGGGGCGCTCGGTGCAAAATCAGGTCAGGGCTTCTATGTGAAGAAAGGCAAAGAGATTTACGAAATTGATCCAAATACCCTTGAATATGTGCCGCAAAAGAAATTGCAAGCTCCTTCCATTGAACTGGCGAAACAAACAAAAGGCTTGGATAACCGCTTAAAAACATTGGTATATGCAAATGACCGCGCAGGAGAACTGTTATGGAACATCTTTGCGCCAACATTGATTTACTCTGCGGAACTGAACGGCATCATCGCGGACAATATTGTGGAAATCGATAACGCGATGAAATGGGGATTCGGTTGGAGCCAAGGACCGTTCGAAATGTGGGATGCAATCGGCGTGGAAAAATCCGTGAAGCGGATGGAAGAAGAAGGCCGTACGATTCCTTCCTTCGTGAAAAAGCTGTTGGAAAAAGGCTATGAATCTTTCTATAAAGAAATAGACGGTCAATTGGCATTCTTCAACGGCGAAGAATATGAAGTGATTCCGGTCAATGAAAAAGCGATCGACTTAAAACGTTACAAGAAAAAACACGGTGTCCTTAAATCCAATTCCGGTGCCAGCTTGATCGATATCGGTGACGGCATTTTGCTTCTTGAGTTCCATTCAAAATCCAATGCGATTGGACTCGATATCATTCAAATGATCAACTATGCGATTGATGAAGTGGAAGCGAATTACAAAGGGCTTGTCATCGGAAACCAAGGCAAGAACTTCTGCGTAGGGGCAAACCTTGGCATGATTTTAATGGAAGCCCAAGACGACAACATTTTTGAATTGGATTATGTGGTACGAGCATTCCAAAAAACGATGCGCCGCATTAAATATTCGAAAAAACCGGTTGTGGCGGCTCCATTCGGCATGACGCTCGGCGGAGGAGCGGAAGTGTGCTTGCCGGCAGCGCGCATCCAAGCTTCCATGGAAACATACATGGGACTTGTGGAAGTCGGCGTTGGACTCATTCCTGGAGGCGGAGGAAACTTGGCGCTTTATGAAAAAACGCTGGAAAATCTTCCGAATGGTGTGGAAATTGATTTACAAGCCGTTGCCAATAAAGTGTTTGAAACAATTGCGATGGCCAAAGTATCCACTTCCGCGGAAGAAGCCCGTGAAAACAATTTCTTAAACAAACAGGATGGCATTTCCGTAAATCCGGATCACTTGATTTACGATGCAAAACAAGTGGCGCTTCAATTATACGAATCCGGCTACAAACCGCCGGTGAAAAAGAAAATCAAAGTGGCAGGTGCACCTGGTTATGCAACGTTGCTACTTGCGGCACAAAACTTGCACACAGGCGGCTACATTTCCGATCACGATCTGAAAATTGCAAAGAAACTTGCATTTGTGATTGCTGGCGGCCTTGTGCCATACGGAACAGAGGTGCCTGAAGAATACTTGTTGAACTTGGAACGTCAAGCATTCCTGGAGCTCGTTGCCGATCAAAAATCACAACAACGGATGCAGCATATGCTCGTGACTGGAAAACCGTTGCGTAACTAATATAGAACGAACAAAGGGGGAGTTAACATGCGCGAAGCAGTAATCGTGTCAGGTGCGAGAACGCCAATCGGAAAAGCGAAAAAGGGATCGCTTGCCCAAATGCGACCTGATGATTTTGGCGCAATCGTTGTAAAAGAAGCAATTAAACGTGCAGGATATGAAGGAGAAATAGATGATTTAATTTTAGGTTGTGCCATGCCTGAAGCGGAGCAAGGCATGAATGTGGCAAGAAATATCGGGGCATTGGCGGGGCTTCCGGATACAACGCCGGCCATTACCATCAACCGTTTCTGTTCATCCGGACTACAATCCATTGCGTATGCGGCTGAACGAATCATGCTCGGCCACGCCAAGGCGATTGTGGCAGGCGGTGTGGAGTCCATGAGCATGGTGCCGATGATGGGGAACGTGATCCGGCCGAATCCGAAACTCGCTGAAGAGGCGCCACAATATTACATGAGCATGGGACATACGGCGGAAGAAGTGGCAAAACGCTATGGTGTGAGCCGTGAAGATCAGGATGAATTTGCAGTCCGTTCCCACGAATTGGCTTATAAAGCGATTCAGGAAGGTAAGTTCAACGATGAAATTGTCCCGATCGATGTGGTACAGCATTATGTGGACGAAAATAACACGTTGAAAGAAAAACGCTTCACGTTCTCGATGGATGAAGGGGTTCGCCCAGGAACGACGAAAGAAGTGTTGGCGAAATTGCGTCCAGCCTTCAGTGTAAATGGAACTGTGACTGCCGGCAATGCTTCCCAAACATCTGACGGGGCTGCAGCAGTTCTTGTGATGGACCGGGAAGAAGCCGAAAAACAAGGATTAAAACCAATGGCAAAATTCTTGAGTTTTGCGGTCGGGGGCGTTCCACCTGAAGTAATGGGGATCGGCCCAATTGAAGCGGTACCGAAAGCTTTGAAACTTGCGGGATTAAAACTGGAAGATATCGACTTATGGGAGCTCAATGAAGCATTTGCTTCCCAATCGATTCAGGTGATTCGCCACCTCGGTTTAGACCTGAATAAAGTGAATGTCAACGGCGGCGCGATTGCACTGGGACATCCGCTTGGCGCCACAGGAGCCGTTTTGACGTTGAAATTGATTCATGAATTAAGAAGACAAGGCAAGAAATATGGCGTTGTCACAATGTGTATCGGTGGCGGTATGGGAGCTGCCGGCGTATTTGAAGTATTATATTGATCCGTTCAATAGATTAATAAATGATAGGGAGGAATTGACATGGTTCAAACAACGGATTTTGTAAAAGGCGGAAGCTTCTTAATTGAAGATGTGGATTTAGAGAAAGTGTTCACACCGGAAGATTTTTCGGATGAACATTTAATGATCGCCAAAACGACTGAAGAATACGTAGAAAATGAAGTATTGCCGGTATTTGATAAATTGGAGAACCATGAATTTGAATATTCGGTTGAATTAATGAAAAAAGCAGGGGAACTGGGACTCCTTTCCGCAGACATCCCGGAAGAATATGGCGGCCTTGGCTTGGATAAAATCACTTCCGCGCTGATCGGTGAAAAAATGTCCCGCGCCGGCGGTTTCAGCTTGACGCACGGTGCCCATGTAGGAATCGGTTCATTGCCAATCGTTTTATTCGGAAATGAAGAGCAAAAGAAAAAATATTTGCCAAAACTTGCGACAGGCGAATGGATTGCCGCTTATGCGCTGACTGAGCCAGGTTCCGGTTCCGATGCGTTAGGGGCAAAAACAACTGCAAAATTGAACGAAGCAGGAACCCACTATATTCTGAATGGTGAAAAACAATGGATTACAAACTCCGGCTTTGCTGATGTATTCGTTGTATATGCGAAAGTGGACGGTGAACATTTCACTGCATTCATCGTTGAACGCTCATTCCCTGGAGTATCTGTTGGTCCGGAAGAAAAGAAAATGGGGATCAAATCTTCATCCACCCGCACATTGATTTTGGAAGATGTGCCAGTTCCGGTGGAAAATGTATTATTTGAAATTGGCCGAGGCCATGTCGTAGCGTTCAATATTTTGAATATCGGCCGCTATAAGTTGGGGATTGGTACGGTTGGAGCTTCCAAAAGAGCGTTGGAGCTTGCCATCCAATATACAAATCAACGGAAGCAGTTCAATACCCCAATTTCAAGCTTCAACTTGACGAAAGAAAAACTTGCGACTATGGCATCCCAGCTTTATGCTTCCGAGTCGCTCAACTACCGTACAGTCGGCTATTTCGAAGATCGTTTCAGCAAGCTTACAGAAGAGGAAACAAAAGACGGTAAAGCGGTGGCAAAAGCCGTTGCGGAATATGCGATTGAATGCTCCATCGCGAAAGTGTTCGGTTCTGAAACATTGGATTACATTGCGGATGAAGCGGTTCAATTGCATGGCGGATATGGTTTCATGTCTGAATATGAAGTGGAACGCATTTACCGCGACTCCCGCATCAACCGTATTTTCGAAGGGACGAATGAAATCAACCGCTTGATTGTGCCAGGCACATTCATGAAGAAGGCACTCAAAGGGGAACTTCCTTTATTGCAAGTGGCTCAAAACTTGCAAGAAGAGATGCTCATGCTCATGCCGGAAGAAGTGGGCGATGAACCATTGGCGCAAGAAAGATATCTTGTGAAAAATGCGAAGAAAATCGGAATCCTCGCTGCCGGTGTAGCCGCACAACGTTTCGGCACAAAACTTGAGCAAGAGCAGGAAGTGCTTGTGAACATTGCCAATATCGCCAACCTGGTATATGCAATGGAATCCACAGTGTTGCGTACAGCAAAAGCCATTGAGAAAAGCGGACTTGAAAAAGCGAAACAAAAATTATTGTATACACAAATTTTCTGCCAAGAAGCCTTTGCGGAAATTGAAAAAGAAGCAAAAGAAATCATCATCGCTTCCGTTGAAGGTGACAATGCGCGCATCACGCTTTCCGCTTTACGCAAGTTGACTCGTCACAACCCTTACAACTTGATCTTGAAAAAACGTGAAGCTGCTGATCGCCTCATCGCAGCGGAAAAATATATCGTTTAATCGATCAAAAAATGTCCGAAAGCCAATCATAACGGCATTCGGACATTTTTTTATCATCCGTGAAAGTCCGCTAGTCTGAAATGGTGTTAAATAAAGAAAAAGAGCGGAATGAGTTCGAACATTTCTCCAACCGCTCTTTTTTCATCAATTATTGGTTTTCAAAATATAAATAAAGCCCCAGAAGAATTAATAGAGTAACGATGACGGCGATTGTCACCTTAATAGGAGATACAGGGTACTTGCCGCCCACTTTGCCGGTTTGTCCGTTGACCATAAATTGATAGGTTTTGTCTCGATAACGGAAGGTGGATAGCCATAGCGGCAGCATGAGATATTTATATGTAATATCCGAATGGACGGTTGAAAATCTTAAATTTTTCACCACATCGGCATGATGTTTCCACAAAATATGGTGGGTAATTTGGGTTTCAAGATAATCGTGTATTTCTTCTTTTGCGATTTGCCATCCTTCATCAAGGCCAATGCTGTAGCGTTCGGCCGCAAACCCTTGCAAATAATCTTTATTATAGGACCTTGCCTGTTTCAATTGAAAAGGTTCCACTTTGTTTAAAATGAAAGGGTCATAACGTTTGGAAGCGAGCACGAGATGGTCGTCGATAAATTCTTGATAAAATCCCCTTGTGCGATACCAATCCGTGACGGTTTGCGGTTTCCCGTCTTTATCATAAACCGTTCTTCTTCGTCCGTAAGAGGCAGTGTATTGGGAAGCCGTTTTTGTATCAAAGGTCCAATACGGCAAGTAAATGCCCGTAAATGCTTCCGCCTTTGCCGATTTTCTTGCTTCATTCGGAGCGAACCAGCGCCCTTTGATCCACTTCTGAAAATTTTCATTGGCCTGCTCTTTCGTAATTTGAAATGGAATGATGCCATTTGGTGCAATCGTATTTTCAGAATCGATTTCCATCACATGATTGGAACCGCAATAAGGGCAGACGTTTGCGACTTCCAATGCATCGTATACCAATTCCGCGGCACAGGCGTCACAAACGACCAACTTTTTCTCTTCACCCCACCGGAAACTGCTTCTTGCTTCCGCTTCATGGAAATCCAGCTCCTGCACTTCCTCGTCCACTTGCATATCCGCATCCGGAATATGCTCTTCATGGTGGCAATACGGGCATACCAAGCTGCCGGTTCCGGGATGAAATTTGATAGAGGCTCCGCAAGATGGACATTTCGCATCATACTCATCGACTTCGATGATTCGCTTTTCCTCGTTGCTCATGCTGGTCCCCCTTATTTGCGATCATTCTCATCAATGATATCTCCACATTCCGGGCAGAACTTTGGCGTGAAGGACGGGTCTTCCGGTTGCCAGCCGCATTTGTCGCATGTCAGCTTGAAATCAGCCGGCTTCGGTGCACCGCATTCATGGCAGAACTTGCCTTTGTTTTCCGTGCCACATTGGCAAATCCAAGTGTGGGAAGACGGCCGCTTGTTCCCGCATTCCGTGCAGAAATTTCCTTGATTTTGAGCCCCGCAAGCACATTGCCAAACCGCGTTTTGTGACTGGACATGAGCAGGTTGTTGTTTTGCCCCCATTTCCAATAAATCTTTCGAGTTTATTCCCCCTGCCTGTTGTGCCATTTGCATGCCGGCAAATCCGACGAAAGCTCCACCCTCATTTTCCGCCGCTTTTCTCATCGCTTCACTTTGGGCATCAATCATCGTCGCACCAGCCATGGATGGATTGCGGAACACGGCGCTTCTTTGCAGTTGTTTGATCATGTTTTCATCTTCTTCCGAAGCATTGACCGCATTGATGCCGAATGAAACGATTTCGATGCCCCTTTGCTTTCTCCATTTATCCGATAACACTTCATTCAGTGCTTGGGCGATCTCCATCGTGTGTTGGGGAAGTTCGCTGTAGCGTACGCCCATCGCCGAAATTTTTGCAAAGGCCGGTTGCAATGCCGTCAACAATTCCGACCGCAGCTGGCCATCGATTTCAGCCCGTTTATATTCTTCTTGCACATTTCCGGAAACGTTCGTATAAAAAAGAATCGGGTCCACAATTTTATAGGAATATTCTCCATGGCAACGAATGGAGATGTCGATATCCAGCCCGATGTTCCGGTCGATGATGCGGAAAGGAATCGGTGTAGGCGTTCCATATTTATTTCCTGTGATTTCTTTCATATTAAAGAAATAAATCCGCTGATCTTTTCCAGGTTCGCCGCCGAAACTGAAACGCTTTCCGAGGGATTCGAAACTTGCCTGGACAGATTCGTTCAAGTCCCCATAAAAAATGCTCGGTTCCGTTGAAAAATCGTATACGTATTCCCCCGGTTCAGAGCAGAATTCCACGATTTTTCCCTGGTCGACAATAATCATGCTTTGCCCTTCGTTGATGGCAATGATGGAACCGTTGCTGATGATATTGTCGCTTCCTTTTCGATTAAAGCCCCGTTTGCCTCCGCGTTTTTTTCCTTTTGTTATTATTACGTCCGCCGGGATGGAGTCGCAATAAAAATACTCTCTCCATTGATCCGCAAGCACCCCGGCCAAAGCGCCAACCCCCGCTTTCAATAAGCCCATCACATTCCCTCCAATCTACTAATTGCCATATAATTCATTCTACTTCGAATCCCATTCGAATGCATTATAATTTCATGAAAATTCTGCTTGAACACATGATTTGAATCATGCATGATAAAAATAAGAGAAGTTAGAAATATTATGAATACAAGGAGAAAAAAGAGATGACGTTGAAATTTATCCATTATCCAAAATGCACAACTTGCAAAAAAGCGCAAAAATGGTTGGACGAAAATGGAATAAACTATGAAGCCATTCATATTGTAGAACAAACTCCTACGAAGGAAGAATTAAAATCCTATTGGGAAAAAAGCGGACTGCCTCTGAAAAAGTTTTTTAACACATCCGGACAAAAGTATAGATCCCTTGGTTTAAAGGATAAACTAAATGCGATGTCCGAAGAGGAACAGCTGGAATTGCTTGCCTCTGATGGAATGTTGATCAAGCGTCCAATCGTGACGGATGGGGAAAAAGTCACTCTTGGATTCAAAGAGGAAGAGTTTGAAAAGACATGGAAGTAATCCACTGAAATGGCTTGTTTTTGCTATGGAAATATGTCAAACTGGTTAAAAGATTACATATGATGGAGGTTAAAGTATGACAGTACCTAAGGAATTACGTTATACTTCAGAACATGAATGGGTAAAAGTGGAAGATGGTAAAGTGCGTGTTGGAATCACTGATTTCGCGCAATCTGAACTTGGCGATATTGTGTTCGTGGAACTTCCGCAAGTGGGTGACGAAATTCAAATGAACGAGCCGTTTGGAAGCGTTGAATCCGTAAAAACGGTTTCTGAATTATATGCACCGGTTTCCGGCAAAGTTGTTGAAGTGAATACTGAACTGGAAGACAGCCCGGAACTTGTGAATGAATCACCATATGAAAAAGCTTGGATGATTGTCGTTGAACCTTCAGATGCTTCCCAAATCGATCAATTATTGACTGCGGAACAATACGAAGAAATCATTTCGGAATAGTATGTGAAAAACGCCAGTGAAAGAACTGGCGTTTTTTTTAAAACAAAATATAATAAATAAACAACCTTTTTATTTTATTTTTGTTTCTTCGGTTTTTATTATAGTACTTGGGGTGATCAACATGCATTATGAAAAATGTATTATTGTTGAAGGTCGTTCGGATATGATGAAATTGGCCCCCATATTTGCGGAAGAGGTGAAAATCGTCTGTACAAATGGAACCATCAGCGAAGATGCGTTGCTGGAACTCCTTGAGCCTTATGAGGAATGCGAACTATATACATTTTTTGATGCGGATCAATCGGGCGATAAATTAAGAAAATTGATGAAGCGGATCTATTCTGAGGCTACCCATCTCAACGTTCCGAAGACTTATATGGAAGTGGCGAATGCCCCAAGAAAAGTATTGGCACAATTACTGAAGGAAGCGAAATTTTCAGTACACAAAGAATATTTAGTATAGGAAATGATCGAAATGGAAGAATGGACAATTGAAACTTGGAAAGAGAAAGCAAAAAATCATGAAGTAACGGCTTTATATTTATACACACCCTTTTGCGGAACATGCAAAGTGGCATCAAAAATGTTGGAAGTCGTCGAAGTGTTGCTGCCACAGATTCCCATTGGCAAAGCGAATATCAATTTTCTGGAGGATTTCGCTTTTGAACAGCAAATCGAAAGCGTGCCTTGTCTTTTGATTACGAAGAATGGAAAAGAGCATGAAAAAGTTTATGCCTTTGAATCCGTACAAAACTTATATGAAAAGTTGAGATTATAGTTGACATATGATAGATTACATGGTACATTGGTTCCATAATTAAATAGAAAACTCTTATTAAGAGTGGTGGAGGGAAGTGCCCTATGAAACCCGGCAACCATCATATTTTTGATATGATAAGGTGCCAAATCACGCAAAGTATTTATTACTTTGAAAGATAAGAGGAAGTTTTACAAATTCTTCTGGGTTGTTCAACTTCCCTTCTACTTATCAAAGTAGGAGGTTTTTTTATTGAAATTTCCTCTTTTTACATTGCTAAAGTAATAGAATAAAAACTGTAAAATTCACAGATGCAGTATTAAAACTTTATTGCGGTTTGTCAAAGGAGTACTCATATGATTGAAGTAAAAGATGTCACAAAAATATTTAAAACGAAAGATGGAGAATTAACCGCAGTTGATCATGTCAGTTTATCCGTTCAAAAAGGTGAAATTTTCGGAATCATCGGATATAGCGGTGCCGGAAAAAGTACATTGATCCGCCTTTTGAATGGACTTGAAAAACCAACAAGCGGTTCAGTCACTGTGAATGGTCTTGAGATATCATCGATAAAAGGAAAAGAGTTGCGCAAAGCGCGCCAAAAAATCAGTATGATTTTCCAACATTTCAATCTATTGTGGTCGAGAACGGTTGCGGAAAATATCGCATTCCCTCTGGAAATCGCCGGTGTTCCAAAGGCGAAACGGGACAAGAAAGTTCAAGAATTGATCGAACTTGTGGGGCTGGGCGGAAGAGCGGATGCTTATCCTTCCCAGCTTTCCGGGGGACAAAAGCAGCGTGTGGGGATTGCGAGAGCGTTGGCAAACAATCCGGAAGTGCTGCTCTGCGATGAAGCGACGAGCGCATTGGACCCGGAAACAACCGATTCGATTTTGAGTCTGTTGCAAGATATTAATCAGCGCCTCGGATTAACGATTGTGTTGATTACCCATGAAATGCATGTCATCCGCAAAATTTGCCATCGGGTGGCGGTAATGCAAGCCGGGCGCATAGTTGAACAAGGGGACGTACTTGAGGTGTTCCGAAATCCTCAAGCGGATATTACGAAAAACTTTGTGATGCAAGTGTCCGATTCAAGAGAATCCAAAGAAGCGATTGAGCATATTTTGAAAAATTACCCAACAGGGAAATTGGTGAAATTGATTTTTGTAGGAAATACATCCGATCAACCGGTTATTTCTTACTTGATCAAAGAATTCCAAATTGATGTTAATATCCTTTACGGCAATATATCCGAAACTGCCAATGGCCCTTATGGAACATTGATCGTCCAACTTGACGGAGATAAGGAAAAAGTGGAAAAGGCGTTGGAAAAATTGCAGACGATGAACATTAAAACGGAGGTGATTTCCAATGATTGAAACTTTATTTCCAAATGTAAAGTGGGACCTCATGTGGCAAGCTACTTATGACACGGTCTACATGACGGTTGTCTCAACGGCGGTCACCTTCGTTCTTGGATTATTGATCGGTATTTTGCTTTTTTTAACTAGTCCCCATCAATTGTGGGCGAACAAAGTGGTTCATTTCTTGACGGGATCCCTTGTCAACATCTTCCGTTCGATTCCGTTTATCATATTGATCATTTTGTTGATTCCATTTACGAAGTTTTTACTTGGAACAATCCGTGGAGTGAATGCCGCTTTGCCGGCGCTGATTATCGGTTCTGCGCCATTCTATGCCCGTCTCGTTTTAATCGCATTCAGAGAAGTGGATAAAGGGGTCATTGAAGCGGCAAGATCAATGGGCGCCAATACATTTCAGATTATTTGGAAAGTGTTGATTCCGGAATCCAAACCTGCCCTCATTTCCGGCATTACGGTAACGGCTGTTGCCCTTGTCGGCTATACGGCAATGGCGGGAATCATCGGTGCCGGCGGTCTGGGTAACTTGGCGTTTTTGGAAGGTTTCCAAAGAACCCGGGAAGATGTCACGTTAATGTCAACGATTTTTATTTTGGTCATTGTATTCATCATACAATGGATTGGCGATACTATTACTGCCAAAACGGACAAGCGTTAGTTGGGTGATTTGGCGAAAGCCGTTCACATAAAAAAATTGAAGGAGAAGGAGAAAGAGGCATGAAGAAATTATTATCATTTTTGCTTTTATCCGTTCTTGTACTCGCACTAGCAGCATGCGGTACGAAAGACGATGCAAATTCTTCGTCTGATGAAGGAACAAAAGACGACGAAACAAAAGAAAAAGTAACATTAAAAGTGGGTGCTTCCCATACACCGCATGCGGAGATTTTGAAAAAAGCCAAACCTATTTTGGAAAAAGAAGGAATTGAACTGGAAATTGAAGAATATCAAGACTATGTATTGCCAAACGAAGATTTGAACAATGGCGACCTTGATGCAAACTACTTCCAACACATTCCGTATCTTGAACAAAAAGTGGCCGAAGAAGGTTATGATCTAGTCAATGCTGGCGGTATCCACATCGAACCGATCGGCATCTACTCCAAAAAATATAAATCTTTAGATGAACTGCCTGATGGTGCGACAATCCTGATTTCAAACTCAATTCCTGACCATGGCCGCATTTTATCATTGCTTGAAGCGCAAGGTTTAATCAAATTAAAAGACGGCATTGATAAAACAAAAGCCACATTGGATGATATTGTAGAAAATCCGAAAAACTTGAAAATTGAAGCAACTGACGCTCCTGAAATGATGGTTACATATTATGAAAACGAAGAAGGAGACGCAGTTGTCATCAACTCCAACTTTGCGATTGACGCAGGCATCAACCCTGTAAAAGATTCCATCGCCATTGAAGGTTCAGAATCACCTTATGTAAACGTAATTGCTGTACGTTCTGGCGATGAAAACCGCGAAGAAATCAAAAAATTGGTAGAAGTATTGCGCTCCAAAGAAATCCAAGACTTCATTCTTGAAGAATGGGGCGGCTCAGTAGTACCAGTAAGCGAATAATTTAGCGGTAAAAAACCTCCTAATCGGGATGATTAGGAGGTTTTTTCTAATTTAAAAGGCTATTGGAATTGATTCAATCTGGAGAAGAATGAATTGACGAATTTGATAAATACTTGTTCAGAAGGAGCCAATTCCCGGTTCGCCGGATAAATGATTCCTACGTTGCGTGTGATGTTTGGGTTATCAATTTTCATTTTGATCGTTAAACGCGGGGTTGAATCATAGAAGGAGCTTTCAGGAAGCAATGTGACGCCAATGCCTGCTGCCACCATCCCTTTCAAAGCATCCATATCTTCCCCTTCCGAAGTGACTTTAGGAAGAAAACCAGCCGATTTGCATGCATCGACCACGACTTTATGTAGAATGTATCCTTCCGGGAAAAGAACAAAATTGTCATTCCGCAGTTCATCCAAATGGATTTTATCCCGTTTCGCCAGCCGATGATTGGCGGGAAGCAGGGCGCAAATATTTTCGTTGAACAAAATCATTGAATTGATGCTTTCATCTTTTCGGGGTACCGGGCCAAGAAAGGCAAGATTCAACTCCCGATTTTTCACCGCTTCGATCAAGTATCGGTAAGAACCCTGACGCAAGTGGAAATTGACATCAGGATAGTCTTTTTTAAAGGCGGAAATGACTGTCGGAAGAACGTAACTTGCTAAACTGGTAGGGAACCCGATTTTAATGGAGCCCCTTTCAGGATCCAAATATTCCTCCACTTGCTTGACCGCATAATCGATGGCATTGAGTGCGGTAATGGCATGCTCCAAAAAGATTTTGCCGATCGGTGTCAATTTCACATTCCGCCCGACCCGTTCAAAAAGTGGTGTGCCAAGCTCTTCTTCTAAATTTGCTATTTGTCTGCTCACAGCAGATTGAGCTACATGAAGGTGTTCAGCAGCGTCTGAAATATGTTCCCGCTCTGCCACTTCAACAAAATAGCGCAATTGACGTAATTCCAGAGTACTCCCTCCTAATCATCTAAAAAACAGATGAGTCTATATATGATATATATGTATTTTTTATATTAAAAGAAAATTATATAAATGTAAACGATGGAAAGTAATGATGAACCTTTAAAATGAAAGGGGCCGGAAGCGCTTATTTGAATTTTTTCTTCCTACTTTATAAATTTATTAAATAACAATTATTAAAAAAATGATTCCTATTCCTGCCATTAAAAGGATATGCAAGAAGAAAGTATATTGGAATATTTTCTTAATATTCACTCATTAATAATTGTTCTCAATTAGTCGGGATTTATTGAAAATGAACATGCCTACTTTTTACAAAAACGATCACTGAAAAAACTGAATTGGGAATTGTAAACACTAATATTGGTGAGGTTTTTGCTGATTTATGGGAATAAAAGTTTAAAACTTTTGCATGCCCCCTTGATTTAGGTTAAGATTAGAATGATAATAAATTAGTAATGGTACTGCCAACCATAACAAAAATGGAGGTATATAGATGTCAACTTTAACAATTAAAGATCTTCATGTATCAATCGAAGGAAAAGAAATTTTAAAAGGTGTAAACCTGACAATCAATACAAATGAAGTACATGCAATCATGGGGCCAAACGGTACAGGGAAATCCACATTGGCTTCAGCGATCATGGGTCATCCTAAATATGAGGTTACTCAAGGAACAATTGAAATAGATGGACAAAATGTATTGGAAATGGAAGTGGACGAGCGGGCTAAAGCGGGGCTTTTCCTTGCCATGCAGTATCCATCCGAAATTTCAGGTGTTACCAATGCCGACTTCATCCGTTCAGCCATTAATGCCCGCCGCGGGGAAGGCAATGAAATTTCAATCATGAAATTTATCCGTGAATTGGATAAAACAATGGAATTCCTGGAAATGGATCCTGAAATGGCTCAACGTTATTTGAACGAAGGTTTCTCCGGTGGGGAAAAGAAACGTAACGAAATTCTTCAAATGATGATGCTGAAACCTAAATTCGCCATTTTGGACGAAATCGACTCCGGTCTTGATATCGACGCTTTGAAAGTCGTTTCCAAAGGCGTTAACGAAATGCGTGGCGAAGATTTTGGCTGCTTGGTGATCACCCACTATCAGCGCTTATTGAACTACATCACTCCAGATTATGTTCATGTTATGATGCAAGGCAAAATCGTGAAATCCGGCGGACCTGAGCTGGCTAAGAAATTGGAAGCGGAAGGTTATGAATGGGTCAAAAAAGAGTTGGGAATTGAAGATACAGACGCAGTAACTGAAAAAGAAGCTTAATTAGGAGGACGATGAAAGATGACGGTTGAAACAAAATTGGCGTTATCAGCTAGCGAAGTCCGCTCGTTCTCTGAATCAAACAACGAACCGAAATGGTTTACTGATTTACGTGCGGCTGCCCTTGAAAAAGCTGTTGATTTACCAATGCCGAAACCAGATAAAACAAATATTGAAAAGTGGGATTTCATCAATTTCCCAAAACATACGGTGAAAAGTGAACTTTTTGCCATTGAAGAATTGCCGGAAGAAGTAAAGGAATTAATCGATGTTGAACAGCAAGAAAATCTCTATGTTCAACGAAACAACACGCCGGTCATTTTAAAACTTTCAGATGAACTTAAATCCCAAGGCGTTATATTCACAGATTTCCTGACAGCTGTGCGCGAACATGGGGATTTGGTTCAAAAATATTTTATGACGACAGCTGTCAAATTGGATGAACATAAATTATCCGCTTATCATGCGGCTTTGGTGAATGGTGGAGTGTTCTTATACGTTCCGCAAAATGTTGTCATCGAAAAACCGATTCAAGTGGTATTCCTGAACGATGATGAAGAAGCTTCATTATTTAATCATGTGTTGATCGTAGCGGATAAAAATTCGTCCGTCACATACGTGGAAAACTACTTATCGACAGTAGAAAAGGCAAAAGGCCAAGCCAACTTGATCGAAGAAGTCATCGCATTGGATAATGCACAAGTTACTTTCGGTGCAGTCGATGTCCTTGCCGATGGATTTACAACTTATGTAAACCGCCGTGCCCATTTAAACCGTGATGCAAAAATCGATTGGGCATTGGGCTTAATGAACAACTCGGATACAATTTCCGAGAACATCACCCACCTTGTTGGCGACGGCTCCCATGCGGATACAAAAACAGTAGTGGTGGGAACAGGAAGCCAAAAGCAAAACTTTACAACGGAAGTTCGCCACTGGGGCAAAAACTCGGAAGGCTTTATTTTGACTCACGGTGTAATGAAAGATGCGGCTCAAAGCATCTTTAACGGCATCGGCAAAATTGAACATGGTGCATCCAAATCCAACGCTCAGCAAGAATCCCGCGTATTAATGCTTTCAAGCAAAGCCCGCGGGGATGCCAACCCGATTTTATTAATCGATGAAAATGATGTTATGGCTGGACATGCAGCTTCTGTTGGACGGGTGGATCCGACCCAGCTTTATTACATGATGAGCCGTGGCATTTCGAAAGAAGAAGCGGAGCGCTTGATCATCCATGGTTTCCTTGCACCGGTTGTAAACTCATTGCCAATTGAAGGAGTAAAAAATCAGTTAACGAAAGTTATTGAAGGGAAAGTTCGTAAATGAATGAATTTCGAAAAGATTTTCCTATATTGAATCAAGAAGTAAACGGGCATCCGCTCGTTTACCTTGACAGCGCCGCAACATCACAAAAGCCTGTGCAAGTTTTGGACGTCGTTCGCAAATATTATGATTTTGACAATGCCAATGTGCACCGCGGAGTTCACACGCTTGGAAATCGTGCAACGGATGCGTATGAAGGGGCCAGGGAAAAAATCCGCAAATTCATCAATGCCAGATCAACAAAAGAAATCATTTACACAAGAGGCACAACGACTTCCTTGAATACAGTTGCGAGTGCTTATGGAAGACAAAATGTAGAGGAAGGCGATGAAATCGTCATCACTTATATGGAACACCATTCAAACTTGATTCCATGGCAACAACTCGCAAAAGAAAAAAAGGCGATATTAAAATATATCGATTTGGAAGAAGACGGAACGATTTCATTGGATACGGTGAGAAAAACGATCACACCGAAAACGAAAATTGTGGCAATGACAATGGCTTCCAACGTATTGGGTACCATCAACCCGGTAAAAGAAGTTGCTGCCATTGCCCATGAAAATGGTGCGATCATGGTGGTGGATGCAGCCCAGGCAGCGCCGCATATGCCGATTGACGTACAAGATATCGATTGCGACTTTTTGGCCTTTTCCGGTCATAAAATGTGCGGTCCTACAGGAATCGGTGTCCTTTACGGCAAACAAGAACTTTTGGAAAAAACGGAGCCGATTGAATTTGGCGGCGAAATGATTGATTTCGTTGATTTATATGATTCCACATGGAAAGAGCTTCCTTGGAAGTTCGAAGGCGGTACGCCAAACATCGCCGGCGCCATTGGTTTAGGGGCTGCAATCGATTATTTGACGAATATTGGAATGGAACGGATTCGACAACATGAACATGAATTGGTAGCATATGCTTTATCTGAAATGGAGAAAATTGAAGGGATCCAAATTTATGGTCCGAAAGATCCGAATAAACGTTGCGGTCTGATTACATTCAATTTAGATGGCGTGCATCCTCACGATCTTGCAACGGTTCTCGATATGAGAGGAATTGCCATCCGTGCAGGACATCACTGTGCACAACCGTTGATGAAATGGTTGAAAGTTTCTGCAACGGCACGTGCAAGCTTCTATCTCTATAACAACAAAGAAGATATCGATGCGCTCGTTGAAGGATTGCTCGCAGCGAAGGAGTATTTTAACAATGTCTTTGAATAATTTAGATCAACTATATCGTGCGGTCATCATGGAGCATTATAAAAAACCGCGAAATAAAGGCCACTTGGATGAAAATAACGTAACCGTTGATATGAATAACCCAACTTGCGGTGACCGTATTCATTTAACATTAAAAATCAACGACGGTATTGTGGAAGATGCCAAATTTGATGGCGAGGGTTGTTCCATTTCCATGTCATCCGCTTCCATGATGACGGAAATCATCAAAGGAAAAAAAGTGGAAGAAGCACTCAAACTGGCAGAGATTTTTTCAAAAATGATGCTAGGCCAGGAAATTGATGAAGAGACGTTGGAAGAAATGGGGGATATTGCTGCACTTCAAGGTGTATCCAAATTCCCTGCCCGCATTAAATGTGCGACTCTTGCCTGGAAAGCGATGGAAAAAGGAGTAAGCCAAGAGTTAAAATAATTTGAACGGAGGAGAGAACATGGCAAAAAATGTGCCTGATATTGGCGATTACAAATACGGTTTCCGTGACAAGGACGTTTCTGTATTCCGTTCAAAACGTGGATTAACCGAAGAAATCGTCCGTGAAATTTCAACAATGAAAAATGAACCTGAATGGATGCTCGAGGCCCGTTTAAAAGCCCTTGATATATTCTATTCAAAACCAATGCCGCAATGGGGTGGCGACTTATCCGAATTAAACTTCGATGAAATCACTTACTATGTAAAACCGACGGAAGCGACTCAACGTTCCTGGGATGAAGTGCCTGAAGAAATCAAAAGAACGTTCGACCGTTTAGGTATTCCGGAAGCGGAACAAAAATATTTGGCCGGCGTTTCCGCCCAATACGAATCAGAAGTGGTTTACCACAACATGAAAAAAGAACTTGAAGAAAAAGGAATCATCTTCAAAGATACAGACTCCGCTTTGAAAGAAAACGAAGAGCTGTTCAAAAAGTATTGGGGAACAGTGGTGCCGGCTTCCGACAACAAATTTGCCGCTTTGAATACAGCTGTTTGGTCCGGTGGTTCTTTCATCTACGTTCCACCTGGCGTGAAAGTGGAAACTCCGCTTCAAGCATACTTCCGGATCAACTCTGAAAATATGGGGCAATTCGAACGTACGTTAATCATTGTGGACGAAGGGGCTTCCGTACATTATGTGGAAGGATGTACAGCACCTGTTTACACAACAAGCTCCCTTCACTCTGCGGTGGTTGAAATCATCGTGAAGAAAGATGCTTACTGCCGTTATACGACAATCCAAAACTGGTCCAACAACGTGTACAACCTGGTGACAAAACGTACGGTTGTGGAAGCGAACGGTACAATGGAATGGATTGACGGCAACATCGGTTCCAAACTCACAATGAAATATCCTGCATGTATTTTGAAAGGTGAAGGAGCCCGCGGTATGACGTTATCCATCGCATTGGCGGGTAAAGGTCAGCACCAAGACGCCGGTGCAAAAATGATCCACTTGGCACCGAATACGTCATCCACAATCGTGTCCAAATCCATTTCAAAACAAGGCGGTAAAGTAACATACCGCGGTATTGTCCGCTTCGGTCCGAAAGCAAGCGGCGCCCGTGCGAATATCGAGTGTGACACATTGATTTTGGATAATGAATCGACTTCCGATACAATTCCATACAACGAAATATTGAATGATAATGTGTCCCTTGAGCACGAAGCGAAAGTATCCAAAGTATCCGAAGAACAATTATTCTACTTGATGAGCCGCGGCATTTCTGAACAGGAAGCGACAGAAATGATCGTTATGGGCTTCATTGAACCATTCACTCGCGAACTTCCAATGGAATACGCAGTAGAGATGAACCGCTTGATCAAGTTCGAAATGGAAGGTTCTATCGGATAAGGCTTATTTTATAAGGGTTTTTCAGTTTAGAGGGGTACACACCCACGAACAACTACAAAAAATTCATTTTAAATACCGCTGATATAAATCCAAAGCGTCATCTTCCATTTTCTTGGTGACGTGTAGGCATATATCAGCGGTTGTTTTTTGCTTGCATGATAATTTTTCCTATTGTAATCTTGCTTGTTTGGTTATTATTTGCATTTTTTGAATGAGGCAAGTCATATCCTTACACGTCTTCCCGTTTGGAATCCAAAATTATCCACAGTACGTTTAATTAATTTAAAAAAATATCATATTTAAACAAATTGCAGGGTTCTTTTTTACTGAGGAATTATGATAATATGTAGTAATAAATGTAATAAAAGTAATGGAGTGGAAAAATGGAGAGGACACTTATCAAGTCATCAATTTATGGACTAGTGTTTGGACTGGCTTTTTCTATTCTCTTCTTCGATTATAAAGTGGTAAAAGATTTGGGCAATGGAAATTACGTGACCGAATATAAGCCTGTACTTGATTATATCATTTCAATCTTACGTTGCGGCATAATCGGGATGTTTCTGGGACTGTTCGTTGGTTGGCTGCGTGGAAAGAAAACCAATGCACAGCCGGCAAAAACGTATTATTTTCCAGTCTTTCTAGCAGTGTTTTTACTTTCAATGATTGGATTCATTATACTCAATTTATATAGATGAAATATATTGTGTATGTTTTACAAATAAAAACAGGGCAAAAGGTGCCCTGTTTTTTATATGATGGGAGTTTTCTATGAAGGTTTATGGCGGACTGAAAGCTATTTGATATATCCTTTTTCAAGTAAAAATTCAATCAATTGATTTTTGCATTCCTCAATGGAATATTTTTCGCTGTCCACGACGATTTCCGGATTGTCCGGCGCTTCATAAGGGGCGCTGATGCCCGTAAAGTTTGGAATTTCATTATTTCGGGCTTTTTTGTACAACCCTTTCGGATCTCTGCGTTCACATTCTTCAATGGAACATTGTACATACACTTCGATGAATTCATCTGCTTCCACAAGGGATCGGACTGAAGCCCGGTCTTCTTTATAAGGTGAAATGAAAGCCGTCAACACGATTTGTCCGCTTTCTACAAAGAGTTTGGATACTTCGCCAATGCGGCGGATGTTTTCCTTTCTGGATTGTTCGTCAAAGCCCAAATCTTTGTTCAGACCGTGGCGGATGTTGTCGCCATCGAGGACAAAGGCTTGATTGCCACGTTCAAAAAGTTCCTTTGCCAGTGCATTGGCAATGGAAGATTTTCCAGATGCCGAAAGTCCTGTGAACCATAGAATGAAACTGTGATGGCCATTGTTCTTTCTGTAGTCTGCTTTTGTGATGGATGTATCATGCCATACGATGTTTGAACTCATTATAACAACTCCTTATGAATGAACTTCTTCCCGAAGTCCGCGGATTAAGACTTCTACCACTTCTTTGCGGCTGAATGTGCTTGGCGGGATTTCTCCGTTGCGCAACATTTCCCGCACTTTTGTTCCGGATAAGATGATGCGAGTGGATGCATCGTGCGGGCATGTTTTTGTTGTGGCCATTCCGTCGCAAGCTGTGCAATAGAAGCTATGTTCAAATTTAAGTGGCGTGATGCCGATTTCTTCTGGTTTGAATTGGTCAAAAATCTTTTGGGCGTCGTATGTGCCGTAATAGTTTCCGACACCGGCATGGTCGCGGCCAACAATGAAGTGCGTGCAGCCGTAGTTTTTGCGCACTAATGCGTGGAAAATCGCTTCTCTCGGTCCGGCGTAGCGCATCGCTGCAAGGAACACGCCTAAATGCACCCGATCTTTCGGATAGTAATTTTCAAGCAATACTTCATAGCTTTCCATGCGGATATGGGCTGGAATATCGTCGGATTTTGTTTCTCCCACTAAAGGATTGAGGAAAAGCCCGTCGACGATTTCCAAAGCGACTTTTTGGATGTATTCATGGGCGCGGTGTACCGGGTTTCGTGTTTGGAAACCTACTACCGTTTTCCAGCCTTTTTTCTCAAATAATTCCCGTGTTTCAACTGGGTCGTAAGTGTAGTCAGGAAATTGTTTTTTCGTTCTTTTTGCAAGGATGATTTTCCCGCCGACATACACATTCGGACGGTCAAACAATTTTTTCACGCCAGGATGGTTTAAATCATCTGTTCCATACACATTTTTGGCTTCAACGGTTTTATCCGGTTTATAAATATCTTGAATTTCGATGATTCCATATACTTCTCCATCAAAGACTAACTTGGCTTTGTCGCCAACTTTTAATGTGCTAGCCAATTCTTCTGTTACCGGAAGCGTAATGGGAATGCTCCAAACAATCCCGTTTGCCAAACGCATATTTTCTACTACGCTTTTATAATCTTCTTCGGATAAGAAGCCGTCGATTGGGCTATAAGCACCGACTCCGATCAACTCCAAATCACTGATCGCAATCCCATCAAGGGGAATTTCTTTTTGCAGATGTTCATAGGGCTCATTTGGGTCGTAGGCGTTCACCAATACGCCGCCATGGGGTTGAATGGTTGTCATTTTTCATTCCTCCTAATCAACATGTAATCCACATTCTGTTTTATTGAAACCTGCCCATCTGCCGGAACGCAAATCATCCAATGTATAAGCCGGTTTTGTGCAGTGGGCGCATCCGATGCTGGGGTAACCTTGGTCATGGAGCGGGTTGTAATCCAACTGATGTTTGCTTACATAACGCCACACATCTTTCCAAGTCCAATGAATCAACGGACAGATTTTAACGGATTGGAACTTATTATCTTTGTTCAGGAAGTTCACATGTTTTCTAGTTTCCGATTGTTCCCGGCGCAATCCGGAAATCCATGCTTTCGCACCGGTCAAAGTTTCCCGGAGAGGGATGATTTTCCGGATTTCGCAACACTTGTTTGGGTCTTTTTTCCAGAGTTCATCTCCATACAATTTTGCTTGTTCTTCCAATGAAATGGCTGGTTTTTTAAGTATGATGTTTAACGATGGATATCTTTTCTTCACCTTTTCAATGGTTTCATAGGTTTCTTTGAAATGAACCTCCGTATCTAAAAAGACGATTTGTGCATCAGCCTTCACCTTTGAAATCAGGTCAATGAGCACAATCCCCTCGATACCAAAACTGCATGCGTAAATAACATCTTCACCATATTGGTCATAGGCCCACCGAAGGACATTCAAAGCGCCCTTGTATGTTTCATCCACTTCGAAATCGATGGGCGGATCTTGCCAAGTTTGATAAGTCAGCATGTACTTCCTCCTTTCAATAAAAAAGGAGGCGTTTTAATGTAATAAAAAATTTCAAAAACCTTACATTAAAACGCCTCTAGTTTTCTAGTCAGCGTATGATATTAAATTGATTAAAAATAAAATGTAATTTAAAGTATACTATTTTACTTGGAGAAATCAATATTAAAATGGCAATTTATAAATATTTTAAAAACCATGTTGACTTATCGGAAAAATTTGATTATTGTATGAAACAAAGAATACGACAAGAAAGCGCAACTGATCAGACAAACTGAAGGTTGCCTGCATGCCCTCTTTGATGGGGCTTGTAGGCAGCCTTCTTTTATTTTTTAAAAAGAAAAGGAGAGATGAAAACATGAAAAAGAAAAGGAGATTACTATTATTAATTGGAATCATTTCACTTTTATTAGTATTGTCAGCTTGCGGCAGAAAAGGGGCAAGCGGCGATGAAACTTCCAATAGCGCAAGCGGAAACAACACTACCGCTTCCAAGGAACCTGTTGAACTATTAAATGTTTCCTATGACCCGACACGGGAATTATATGAAGAATTCAACAAAGCCTTTGCAGCCCATTGGAAAGAAGAAACCGGCCAGGAAGTGAAAATCCAGCAATCCCACGGCGGATCTGGAAAACAAGCGAGATCTGTCATTGATGGAATTGAAGCGGATGTTGTCACACTGGCATTGGCTTATGACATTGATGAAATTGCCTTGACACGCCAATTATTGAACGAAGATTGGCAAAAAGAGTTTGAAAACAATTCTTCGCCATACACTTCAACCATTGTCTTTTTAGTTCGCAAAGGGAATCCGAAAAATATCAAAGATTGGGATGACTTGACAAAAGAAGGTGTGTCCGTCATCACACCTAACCCGAAAACAAGCGGTGGTGCACGCTGGAATTACTTGGCGGCATGGGCATTTGCCAGCAGAAAATATAACGGAGATGAAGCAAAAATCAAACAATTTATGAAAGATTTATATAGCAATGTGGAAGTGTTGGATTCAGGCGCGCGCGGATCTACAACAACATTTGTGGAACGCGGCATTGGTGACGTGTTGATTGCATGGGAAAACGAAGCATATCTGTCTTTAAAAGAATTTGGGGAAGATGAATTTGAAATTGTCACACCTTCTTTAAGTATTTTGGCTGAACCTCCAGTGGCCATTGTGGACAAAATCGTTGATAAAAAAGGTACACGCAAAGTGGCGAAAGCATACTTGAAATATTTATACAGCGAAGAAGGCCAAGAAATTGCAGCGAAAAACTTCTATCGTCCACGCGATGAAAAAGTGTTGGAAAAATATAAAGATCAATTCCAAGATCTGGAGTTGGTCACTGTAGAAGAATTCGGCGGCTGGCAGGAAGCTCAAAAAACGCATTTTGCTGACGGCGGAACATTTGATGAAATTTATCAATAATGGCTAACTTGAACTGTTTGAATTGAACAGCTTTTCGGTTGGGATTTAATGAATCAGCATAAAGGGGGTCGACAGCGCCATTCCTTTATGCTGAATCTTCATAATGGAGTGATTTATGTGGAATTCACGTTGAAAAGGAAGAAAAGGGGCACAATCATCCCTGGATTTTCTCTGACCCTCGGATATACAATGCTCTATTTGAGCATGATTGTTTTGCTCCCATTATCAATGATTGTAATAAATACGCTTTCGATGAGTTGGAGCGAATTTTACGAAACCATCACCCATCCCCGGGCAGTGGCTTCTTATAAATTGAGTTTTGGCAGTGCTTTGGCTGCCGGGATGGTCAATGTGATTTTCGGGACGATTATTGCATGGGTGCTTACCCGATATGATTTTCCGGGAAAGAAAATCATCGATGGGCTTGTAGATTTGCCTTTTGCGTTGCCAACTGCGGTTGCAGGGATCGCGTTGACGGCACTTTATGCCCCAAGCGGATGGATTGGACAATTTTTTGATTTTAAAATTGCGTATACGCCGCTTGGCATTGTCATTGCCCTCACATTTATCGGGTTGCCATTTGTTGTCCGGACAGTTCAACCGGTCTTGCAAAATCTGAGCAGAGAGGTGGAGGAAGCATCTGCAAGCCTCGGTGCGAACCGGTTCCAAACCTTTGTGAAAGTGATTTTGCCTGAACTGTATCCGGCCATGATCACAGGATTTGCTTTGGCCTTTTCAAGAGCGATTGGTGAATATGGTTCGGTTGTATTTATTGCGGGGAATATGCCAATGAAAACGGAAATCACACCGCTCATTATCATGACAAAACTTGAACAATACGACTACGTTGGAGCTACCGCCATCGCTGTTGTCATGCTTGTCGGTTCATTTGTCGCACTACTGATCATTAATCTCATCCAATGGAGAATGAACCGGAAATTCAATTACTAGGAAGGAGGGCATTTTATGACAAAACCCTTGGATGTCAACCGGGAAATACCCATTGTGAAAAAAGCGGTGAGTCCATATCCATTGAAGGAATCGGCTATTGTGAAATGGTCGCTGATCGCCATTTCATTACTGTATATCAGCCTTTTTTTAATTCTTCCATTGATTTCGATTTTTGTGACCGCATTTGAAAAAGGCTGGGAAACTTATGTAGCTTCCATCGTCCATCCGGATGCGCTGGCAGCGATTAAATTGACCATTACAGTGGCGCTCATTGTCGTTCCATTGAACGCAATTTTTGGCATTGCCGCTGCATGGGCGATCACGAAATTTTCCTTCAAGGGAAAAAATCTTTTAATTACACTCATTGATATGCCCTTTGCCGTTTCCCCCGTCATTGCAGGGCTGATTTTTATTTTGCTATTTGGGGCGCAAGGATTGTTCGGTGATTGGCTGTTTGAACATGATATTAAAATCGTCTTTGCGTTGCCGGGGATTATCCTTGCCACATTGTTTGTCACATTCCCTTTCGTTGCAAGGGAGTTGATTCCTCTCATGCAAACACAAGGGATTACGGAAGAAGAAGCTTCCATTTCATTGGGCGCAAGCGGATGGAAAACTTTCCTCCATGTCACATTGCCGAACATTAAATGGGGATTATTGTACGGCCTGATTTTATGTAATGCCCGTGCCATCGGAGAGTTCGGCGCTGTTTCAGTCGTATCGGGGCATATTCGTGGACAGACGAATACGATGCCGTTACATATCGAAATTTTATATAACGAATACCAGTTTACCGCCGCTTTTGCCGTAGCTTCTTTAATGTCAATTTTAGCGATCATCACGATTATCATTAAAAACATCGTTTCATGGAAAGCGAAAGATATATAGGGGGATTCTTATGGGGATTCAAATCAAAAATGTATCAAAAGCCTTTGGTTCCTTTCAGGCTTTGAAAGATATTTCAATTGATATCAAATCGGGGGAATTGATTGCATTACTGGGCCCATCCGGATCCGGGAAAACGACGCTGTTGCGCATTCTTGCAGGACTGGAGGGGCTGGATGAAGGAACAATTTTATTCGATGGGGAGAACATTACCGATGTCAGCCCGAAAGAGCGGAAAGTGGGCTTTGTGTTTCAACATTACGCTTTGTTCCGGCACATGACGGTATTTGAAAATGTGGCTTACGGGTTAAAAGTCCGTCCAAGAAAGACACGTCCCTCAAAACAGGAAATCAAGAGAAAAGTCAATGAGTTGTTGAAACTGGTGAAACTGGAAAATTTCCATGATCGCTACCCTTCCCAACTTTCAGGTGGTCAACGTCAAAGAGTCGCATTGGCAAGAGCTCTTGCGGTGGAACCGAAAGTGCTATTGCTTGATGAACCGTTTGGCGCGTTGGATGCAAAGGTGCGGAAGGAGCTGCGCAGATGGCTGCGTCAGTTGCACAATGAGTTTCATGTGACAAGCATTTTTGTTACCCATGATCAGGAAGAAGCGCTGGATGTGGCGGACCGCATCATCGTGATGAACAACGGGAAAATCGAACAAATCGGCACTCCGGATGAAGTGTATGAAAATCCGAAAAGTCCGTTTGTATATGATTTCTTGGGAAATGTGAACATCTTCAGAGGCCGTTTGCACAATGGAAAGTTGAGACAAGGCCAATTTGAAATTAACGCTCCCCATTATTTGGATTCACATGATGAAGCCGTTGGATACGTTCGTCCTCACGACATCCAAATCGAGAAGGAAAAAGTGGATAATGAAACCGTTGCAGCGAAAATCACTTTTATCCACATTGTTGGACCAACCGCACGAATCGAATTGAAAAGGGAAGATAACGGAGAATATTTGGAGGCGGAATTGCCGAAGGAACAATATAAAAACTTGAATATTCAAAAAGGCGATGTTGTATATGTCCGGCCAAAACAATTGAAAGTGTTCATACCGGAAGATTTTTCTATTTAGCTTTATATCAAACCATTGAAGGAAGCGGTGAAAATGAATCGAGCAAATCAAACGATCCGAAATGAAAGAGATCAACAGTTGGTAGAGTATGCGGAACGTGTCGCCGAGCAGATTGGCGAAACTGCGGGGCAATATGATGAAACGGGGGAGTTTCCCTTTGAACATTTTGATATTTTGAAAAAAGAAGGCTATTTGAAATTGGTCATTCCAAAAGAATATGGCGGCGATGAATTATCTTTATACGAGATATTACTCGTTCAAGAACGGTTGGCAAAAGCGTCCGGTTCCACAGCTCTTGCAGTAGGCTGGCATCTGATGACATTTTTTAGCCTGCGATATTGTAGACCGTGGAAAGAAGAAATTTTTGCTAAATTGTGCAGAGCGGCAGTGGAAGAAGGTCTGGTCTTGAATGTCTATGCCACTGAAAGGGCGGCTGGAAATATTGTCAGAGGATCAAACCCATCGACCATCGCAAGGAAGGTGCAAGGCGGATATGTCATTAATGGTAGAAAGGCATTTGCTACCCTTGCGCCGATTGTAAAACATTTTACGGTCCTGGCATATGTGGAAGAAGAAGATAAAGTCGCCGAATTTTTAATCGAAAAAAATGACTCCGTGGAAATCATTGATACGTGGAATGTTCTTGGCATGAGAGGAACCGGAAGCATGGATATCCAGTTAAATAATGTTTTTGTTCCGGATGAAGCCTTGCTTGCATATTCGGAAAAGGGAAAACCGAACCGTTTCATTGGTTATAGCAGCGCATACACATTGCAATTGCCTGCGATTTATTTGGGAATTGCAACCGCGGCAAGAGATTTCATCTTAAAATATGTCCATGAAAAATATTCTCCCAGTTTAGGGGGATATATCTTTGAAGCGCCCCATGTCCAACAAAAAATAGGGGAAATTGAAGCGCTGATTGCAGCTTCAAGGTTCATTTTATATAGTATCGCGGAAAAGTGGGACAAAAATAAGCACCTCCGGGATCAGCTAAGCAATGAAGTCGCCATCACCAAATATACGGTATGCAATCATGCCAAAAAAATAGTGGAGTTGGCCATGCAAATTGCGGGAGGACATTCATTGTCCAAAGACATTCCTCTGGAAAGATATTTCAGAGATGTTCAGTGCGGGGCCTTCAATCCGCCATTGGATGATATGGTGATCAGGCAAATTGCGAACGCAGCAATACAGGATTACCAAAATTCAAATAAAACAAAGGAATTGGTATAAAGGAGAATGATAGATGACAAATCAAAAACGTATGCTTTTAGGATCATTTTTTCAAACCTTTCTAGGACATCATTTGGCTGCATGGCGATATCCTGAAACAAAAACGGAAGAGGTGACAAGCCTTTCTCTTTATAAGGAAATCGCAGAGCTTTCTGAAAAAGGAAAATTCGATATTATCTTTTTGGCCGATGTATTGGCGCATAATGAAGAAGATATTGCCTATACGCCTCAAATCCGGTTGGAAGCAACAACAATGATGGCTTCGCTCGCTTCAATTACAAAAAATATTGGATTAGTAGCGACACTATCCACTACGTTTACCCATCCTTTTAATGTGGCAAGACAGTTCGCTACGATTGATCATATGAGCGGCGGCCGGGCGGCATGGAACATCGTGACGACCGCCCATGATCATGAAGCGGCAAATTTCGGATTGGAAGAACAATTGGATCATTCCATTCGGTATGAACGGGCCGATGAGTTTGTCGAAGTGACGAAAAAGTTATGGGACAGTTGGGAAAAAGATACCCTTTTATTCGACCGGGAAAATGGCATTTTTTTGGATGAAAAGAAAATTCACCCAATCTATCATGAAGGAAAGTATTTTAAAGTGAGGGGTCCTATTAATATTCCAAGACCGCCGCAAGGGTATCCACTTTTGGTAACAGCCAGCGCTTCTGACAAAGGCCGGGAATTCGCCGTTAAGCATGCGGATATTTTATTTACTCTTGCACCTTCCACTGTGGAGGAAGGAAAAGCGGTTTATCGAACTATTAAACAGAAAGTGGCAGCTTACGGACGCAATCCGGAGCATTTCAAAATTATGCCGGGAATCGTTCCGTTTGTTGGAAAAACCGAGAAAGAAGCAATCGAAAAGTTCGAGCATTTCCAGGAACTGATTCTTCCACAGTTGGGGATTGGCTGGTTATCCCGGTATGTTGACCATGACTTATCCCAATATTCACCTGATGATCCGATGCCGGAATTAAAAGAGGTGGACCAGGTGAATGGGGAAAAAGGAAGATTTAAATTATTATCCGATTTGGCAAGGGAAAGAAATTATACCATTAAAGAATTGGCCCGTTATTTCGTAGCGACGCAAGGCCATTTGTTTGTAGTCGGTTCAGGGGAACAAGTTGCGGATACACTAAGCGACTGGTACTTGAATGGGGCTGCGGACGGCTTCAATATCAAATTCCCTTATTTCCCTGGGGGCATAAAAGATTTTGTGGACTATGCAATTCCGGTTTTACAAGAGCGGGGGCTCGTCCAAACGGAGTATGCGGACGGGACTTTACGGGAAAAATTGGGATTGGATTATCCGAGTCTATCAACAGTAAACGTATAAAATTTTTATAAAACCTACTATTTCTATTCAATTAGTTTAATAAGTGGGAGGAGGTATACAGTTCGTGCAAGTATTGGAAGAAACGAAGAAACCTGATCAAATGTTAGCGCCCATTAAAATTGAAGTAAAGAATGTAAATTTTGGTTATGGGGAAACAGAAATATTAAAAGATATCAATTTGCAAGTAAGAGAAGGGGAATTCATTGTATTGATGGGGCCGAGCGGTTCAGGAAAGAGCACCTTTCTGCGATTGCTTACCAATCTTGAAAAACCGACATCCGGTGAGATTTTGATCGATCATCAGAAATTGACGAAAGAAATACCTGATTTAGCAGTGGTGTTCCAGGATTACTCCCTTTTCCCCTGGCTGACGGCCGAGGAAAATATTGTGCTCGCTTTAAAGAAGAAGTGGAAAGGAAAAAAATCGAAAAAAGAACTGTTTGAATTGGCGGAGCAGTATTTGGCCTTGGTTCAGTTGGGGCATGCAGCCAAGAAATATCCGGGTGAAATGTCCGGGGGGATGCGGCAGCGGGCGGCCATAGCAAGGGCATTATCCATGGGGGCGGATTTGCTGGTGATGGATGAACCTTTTGGTGCATTGGACCCCATTACAAGAATTCAGTTGCAAGAACTTGTTTTACAAATTAACCAAACGCAAAAGAAAACCGTTATTTTTGTAACACATGACGCGGAAGAAGCCATTATGTTGGCGGATCGGATTGTCATGTTTTCACCAGGCCCTCCAGGTAAGATTTTGGAGTGTATCGATGTTCCATTCGAAAAACCGAGAAAACGGGACGAGCTATTTGAAAGTACCGAATTTACCGAATTCCGCGATCATTTATTAAATGTAATGAATAAAGGAATCTTTGAAAAATTGAGTCAAAGTGAAGTGGTAAAGGATGGAGGAGGAATCTGAATGAAATCCCATTATAGGCAATTCCTGATAATAGTGATGGTATTTACATTCTCAGTAATTTTGGCAGCATGCGGATCCAAACAAAATGCAAATGAAACGGAAAGCACAACAGGCAGCAACGATGATAAACAATACCACTTAAAAGTCGGATATTTAAAAATGAATGGAGCTCCATTAGCGGACATTGCCATTTATGAAGGATTTTTTGAAGAAGAGAATTTGGAAGTTGAGCTGGTTCCATTTAATGCTTCGACAGACGGCATCAATGCATTGCAAACAAATAAAATTGATATTGGTTTAACCTTTGGAACAACGACTCCATTAGCATTTATCGCAAAAGGGGCGGACTTGAACATTATCGGAGGTCATATGGAGGGAGGACATCCCGTTTATGTACCGAAAGAAGATGCCGATCAATATAAAACGTTTGCCGATTTCAAAGGAAAAACGATTGGTACAGTCAGACTCAGCGTACCGGATATTATATTTAAAAATGCTTTATTAAATGCCGGTTTGGATATTGAAAAAGACGTGAAGTTTGTTGAATTTAAATCAAATGCCAATCTGATTGAAGCGGCAGCTGCCCGTAAAGTGGATGCGGCATTTTCACTTTCCGGATTTTTAACGCAAGCAACGGAAGCGGGTTTGGTACCTTTTGCGTGGAGCAATGATGTACAGCCTGGACATGTATGCTGCCGGGTAGTGACGCACGGGGATTACACAGAAGATCAACAAATCGCATTCAAAAAACTCTTAAAAGGATTAATCAAAGCGGAACGAGTAAAGCTGGAAAATCCGCAAATTGCCGTGGAGGCTTCCAAAGAACGCTTTAATTTGCCGGATGAACAAGTGAATGAAATTGTCAACGAAGAACACTTAATCAACTCGGCGGATCCCCATAAGCATCAGGTGGAAGAATTGTGGAAACAAATGAAAGGTCTCGGCTACATTGAAGGCGAAGCCCAAAATATCGATTTGAATAAACATTTTAATCTGAAATTCTATGAGGAAGCCTTGGAGGAATTAATCGCGGAAAATCCGGATGATGAATATTATCAACAAGTGTTGGAACGTTATAAACAACAAAATTTATGATAATGGGGTGGATTGATGAAAAGACACCTAAAACATTACTCGATTACGCTGGCCATTTTTCTGGCATTGATTTTGATATGGGTATATATGACAGGATTCAGCAATTTGCTAAATCCTGTCATATTTCCTCCAATTACAGCGATTGCGGGCGCTTTTGCGGATGCCTTTGATGAGATGGTGAAAGGATTCGCGAGCTCCATGGGGCTGTTGGTGCCCGCCCTCGCTTTGGCATTGATTTTAGGAATCGGTGGAGGAGTCTTTTTCGGACTCCGGCCCAATGCCCGGGAAATCTTTTCACCTTTCTTCCATATTTTAAGCCCCCTTCCGCCAACGTTGTTTATTCCATACGCCATCGCATTATTGCCGACGTTTAAAACGGCTTCCATCGCGATTTTGTTTATAGGGGCGTTCTGGCCGATATTTCTCGGAACCATCCAGGGAGTCGTGCTTATTGATAAACATTATTGGGATAACGCGAAGATGATCGGATTGAAAGGGAAAGATTTCATTTGGAAATTTGTTTTGCCGGCAAGCGCCCCATATATTTTAAGCAGTACAGGAACGGCGCTCACATTGTCTTTTATCGTTTTGATCATGGCGGAAATGTTTGGCGCCCAATCAGGAATGGGGCATTTTGTATTGTACTATACAGACTTTTCCCAATATGATTATGTGTTGGCGGGCATTATATTTAATGCGGTCATTATTCTGACGATTATTCTTGCATTTGAAAAAATAAAGAAGCGGATTTTATTCTGGATGAATTTCAAAAGCGAGTAATCGTTTTTGAATGGAGTAAGTTAAACTGAAGATCCCTATTTCTTGCTTCGGAATAGGGATTTTTAATAAAGTCATCAAATTTGGGAAAGGCGAGTTACTACATGTTGGAGTGAAGCGGATGGCCAAATCGATCAAGAGTGGATTGAAAAAGTCGGGTTATTTAATTCCATTAGTTCTGATCAGTTATTTTGTGTATATTCATTTTTTTCATGATGCGGAAAACAATCAGACGAAAGGCGCAGCCATAGCACCCGAATTCACATTAAAAGACCTCGATGGGAATATCCACAGCCTTTCAGATTATTCAGGAAGCGGAGTGGTCGTCAATTTTTGGGCCACTTATTGCCCTCCATGTCAAAAGGAAATGCCAACGATTGAAAAAGCATATCAAGAATTTCAAGATCAAGGCATTGAAGTGCTGGCTATTAATGTTGGAGAACCTGCGCTTTTCGTCCATTCATTTATCTCCAAAAATAATGTAAGTTTTCCAATTTTATTGGATCGTGACGAACAAGTGTCCAAAACATATGGGGTATTAAATTTGCCAATTACATTATTTATTAAAGATGGAGAAATCATGGAAGAAATCAATGGAGAATTGACGGAACAAACATTGCGAGACAATATGGAGAAAATGATAACCAAGTAAAATAAAAGAAATGGGGATTTATTGTCCCTGCTTAAACATTGGATATCAAATGCGGAAAATTTTTTATTTTAAAAACCTATAAAACACACTTGACTACTCGGAAATTATGTATTATATTGTAAAAAATGAATCATTTAGTCCGACTAGATATACTAGAGGCCGTCTAAATAGTAACCACTATTTAGGGGGCTTAATTTTTTAACATCTTCAATGGAGGGTGCAAATGAACGCATTAAGTCATCCAAGGGAAAGATTTATCGTTGGCCAAGTGAAAAAAGGAAAGCAACTTGGAAAACAATTGGGTTTTCCAACGGCGAACTTAAATACATTAGGAGAAATAAAGTTGGAGGGGGGTGTCTATGGAGTCTTCATATACATTGAAAAAAGAAAATATGCAGGAATCATGAACATTGGCACTCGCCCGACATTTAATGATGGAAATCATCAAACGGTAGAAGTCCACATTTTTGATTTTCATGAAAATTTATATGGCAAATATCTCACGGTGGAACCCGCCTTTTTTGTCAGAAAGGAAAAAAAGTTTAATGGCATCGAAGAATTGATCGGTCAAATTGAAAAGGATGTATTATATGCTCGTTCCCAATTTCAATCATTCAATGGGGAGGGTGGTGGCCATGAAAAAATACAACGAACTACTGCATTTGCCTGATTTACAGTTTTCCCAATATTGTGAACAGCAATTTTCCGTTAATAAAGGAATTTATAATACAATCGATCAATGGTTTTATCGAAAAGGCATCATCAATATTTTGGCAAGAAGAGAAAAAATTTTGCTGTTCATGCTTTATAGCTGTTCAACCAAAGAAAAGGTCAAATTTGGACCGGGTGGTTTGACGAAAGCTTTAGAAGATTTTTGGCAACATCAGCGTTTTACGAACAAATTATACACGCTTAATACTTAGTATTTTTATAAGATATATAAGATAAAAACCGGTAGGAAAAAAAGGATTATCGGGTTATCCACATTTAGAAGAAGCTTGCACGACTGCAGAACGTTTATTTCCTAAACGGCTTGCAAAGAGAAAGGAAAATAGGTGACATCGCACTTTCTTTGGCCCCCATGGAGGAGACATTCAAACATCTGCAGTCAATGTTGATTGAGATTTCATTTTAGGAGGAATTGATTATGGTGAAAAAAGCAGTGATTATTAATGGCAGCAATAAAAAGTCATCCCGTTTGACAGGAATTCATGAGTATGTGGAAAATTATCTGACGAAAGGGAATATTCAAACAAACTCCATTTATGTTCATGAATTGCCGGCGCAAGATTTAATTCTTATCAATTTTGCAAGTGAAGAAATTCAAAAAGCCAACAAACTTGTTGAAGAAGCTGATATTGTCGTTATTTTAACACCGATCTTTAAAGCTTCTTATACAGGAATCTTAAAAACATATTTGGATTTGATTCCGCAAAATGGATTGGAAAATAAAACGGTGATCCCAATTGCAATAGGCGGTTCCTTTGGCCATTTGCTTTCC
The DNA here is from genome assembly GCF_038593265.1 of Ureibacillus sp. FSL W7-1570. Lineage (GTDB taxonomy): Bacteria > Bacillota > Bacilli > Bacillales_A > Planococcaceae > Ureibacillus > Ureibacillus suwonensis. Next base: position 1,410,506 of record NZ_CP151979.1, on the reverse strand, counting down.
ATTGAATATGCGTTAAAACCGGTCATTTCTGTTCTTGGCGCAACTGAAATATTGAAATCCGTATTTGTATTGGATCAGCAAGTGGAACGATTGGATAACGGTAAATATCAAATCGCTGATGAAGCCATTCGCCGCTTGGATGACCAATTGCAGAAAGTTACGGATCGGGCCCTCATTACTCAATAATTTTATGAGTAGTGTAAATTCGTAATATATTGCCAGGATCGCATTTTGTGTCTTCAACCCTTTTATGACAAATACTCTTACATCCCCTTTTTTTCAGGAAAAGTTCGGTTACGTATCGCGTAATCGAACTTTTTTGTATAATCGTTTATACTTTTTTATATATGAGCATTTTGCACATTTTTCAACCCAAGAGTCATAAGGTTTTCTAAAGCATAAAAAAGGACTTCACCCCTTATTTGTAGAATTTTGAAGTGACCAAACCACAAAAATCCATAAGGAGGAAGTCACTTTGTATATTCTACAAGAAAGTCTATTTTCCTTTGAAGAATTGCAAATTTTAGAGTCAAAAGAGAAATTACCGATCTTTTTTAGTGCTCTAGATTTGCGTCCTTATGCTAAACAATTGAAAAGTTCTTCACCCCAAGGGGCTGAAGGACATTCCAAAGAAGGGATATTAAGGGCTCTTATCGCTGCCCCATTAGAAGGTATTGATACTTTTACTTCTCTTCACAATCGATTAAAAAATGACCTGCGTTTTCGTTACCAATGTGGTTTAGATATTAGCAGGCCTGCACCATCCATCTCTACTCTTAGCCGAGTATTTTCTTCACTAACCAAAACTGGACTTGTGAAAAGAATCTTTCAAGATCTCGTCCAGTTAGCTCAAGAGGAAGGAGTAATTGATGGAAAACATCAGGCTATCGACAGTGCCGCCATTGATGCTTATGAAAAGAAGCAGCCTAAGAAGCGAAGTGAACAAACAGGCAACGCCAATTGGGGGGCAAAGTTTGATTCCTTCGGTAATAAAATTACTTGGTTTGGCTATAAGATGCATCTTTCCGTTGACACCAAAAGTGAATTACCAATGGCGATTGAAGTAACCCCTGCTCATATCAACGATGGGGATGTCGCACCACAATTAATTGAACAAGTAAAGAGTTGTACAAACTCTAAAATTGATTTCCTGATAATGGATGGTGGGTACGACCAGCTAAAAAACTACGAATCCGCCAAGAACATCGGGGCTCAAGCTATTATTCCACTCAATTTGCGTAATGAAAAGGAGCCTCCCGAAGGAATTGCCTCCAATGGAACCCCACGCTGTTCGATGGGGTACGAAATGACTTATTGGGGCGCCAATAAGGATCAGCTCAAATTCAGATGTCCACACGCAACCGGAAAAGTGGATTGCCCATTAGGAATGGCAGCCTGTTCATCCTCCAACTATGGAATGGTAGTAAAAATTAACGTGAATAAGGATCTTCGCCGGTACTCTAATCCACACCGCGATTCCAAACGTTGGAAAGAACTTTACAATGAGCGAACCAGTGTAGAACGGTGCAATTCAAGAATGAAAAGTTATCTTACAGCGAACTCCCTGCATGTGTGGGGAATCGATAAAGTAAAAACTCATATTTACTTGAACGCCATCGTATTACTGGTTTCAGCTCTCGCAATGGCAAAAGAGAGTAAAAAGCAACAAACCGCTTAAAAAATTTTTAAAGCGAAAAATTCTGCAAGTACGCCCAAAAAAGGACAAACAGAATATTTGTAAACCAAAGATACAAAATACCCCAATTTATTTGGGTTTCTTTTAAAACTCTTTTTAATAAAAATCTAATTTTGCAAAACTCTCATATGTAAAAATGAGATAAAATGGAGAGGAAGAAATGATTAAAATTGGTCTTACTGGATGGGGGGACCATCCTTCCCTTTATCGGGAAAATTCCGCGAAGAAAGATAAACTCTTTGATTATAGCGGCCATTTTCCAATCGTTGAGGTCGATACATCCTTCTATGCCATTCCATCGGTGAAAAACGTTGAAAAATGGGTGGAAGAAACGCCGGAAAATTTTCAATTTATCGTCAAGGCGTATCAAGGGATGACCGGCCATAAGAGAGATGAGCTTCCTTATCAGGACCAAAGGGAAATGTTTGAAGCATTCCGACAGTGTGCCAATGCTTTTCAAAAGTTCAATAAATTGGGGATGATCCTTGCCCAATTTCCGCCATGGTTTGATTGCACTTCTCAAAATGTAAAGTATCTTTTGTATATAAAAAAGCAATTGGAGGAGTTCCCAATCGCCATTGAATTCCGCAATCAGACCTGGTTTCAGCAGGGCAGGGAAGAGGCGACGATCCAATTTTTGAGGGAGAATGGCTTCATCCATACCGTCTGCGATGAACCGCAGGCAGGTATCGGTTCGGTGCCGTTTGTTCCGAAAGCGACGAACAAGAAAGCATTGGTGCGTCTTCACGGGAGAAATGTTTTTGGATGGAGAAATAATGGTGCACCCAACTGGAGAGAAGTACGCTTTCTATATGACTATAGCAAAGCGGAATTGGAAGAATTGGCAAAATCCATTAGAGAATTGGAAGCGGATGCGGAAGAAGTGTACGTGCTGTTTAACAACAATTCCGGACACCATGCCGCAAATAACGCCAAATCGCTTCAGGAAATATTAAAGATAGAATATGAGGGGCTTGCACCGAAACAATTAAATCTTTTCGAAGGGGAATTTTAATGGAATATTTGCTTCTCGCAGTCATTGCGCTTTGTGCCGGAATACTGGGATCGCTTGTCGGATTGGGTGGGGGAGTCATTCTGATCCCGGCAACGTTGTATTTCGGAATCAATTTGAATTTTTTCCCGGACATTACGCCACAGCGGGTTGTCGGTTTATCCGTCATAATGATGATTTTTATCGGGTTATCATCAACGATTTCCTACATGAGATCAAAGCAGGTGGATTTCGTCAGCGGATTGATTTTTTTTATCGGAAGCGCGCCCGGGGCGGTTTTGGGGGCATGGTTGAACAAGGGATTGAATATTGATTCATTTAATCTGTATTTCGGTATTTTATTGATCGTTTTGTCAGCGATATTATTTGTTCGGGACAAATTGAAACCGATTCACTGGTTTCTTGAACACGGGTTAAAAAGAAGTTTTACCGATCGCCAAGGGCAAACTTTTGAATACGGATACCCGATATGGTTTGCATTTGTCTTTTCTTTTTTTGTCGGAATGATTTCGGGTTTATTCGGCATTGGCGGGGGATCATTAATGGTTCCGGCAATGGTGATGTTGTTCCGTTTCCCGCCGCATGTTGCAGTCGCGACGTCCATGTTTATGGTGTTTTTGACATCCATTGTTAATTCCTTGAGCCATATTTATTTGGGGAATGTTCCATGGCATTATACCGTTCCTGTCATTATCGGAGCTTATGTCGGAGCAAAATTGGGATCGGCTTTAAACAAACGGCTGAAATCAAAAACGGTTGTGCTTGTGTTGCAAATCGTTATGGTGTTGATCGGCGTCCGTTCTATAATAGAAGGGCTAGTTTAATGTTGAGAGATGGTGAGCAGTTTGCTTGAAACGATTCATTTTTATCATACCAATGACATACATAGCCATTTCGAATATTGGCTGCGTTCACAATATTTCATTCGCAACGAGCGTCTTGCTTATGCCGAAAAAGGGGAGCCCAGTTTTTTATTCGATATTGGCGACCATTTGGACCGTTCCAATATTTATACGGAAGCGACAATCGGTATGGGGAATGTAAAGTTATTGAATGAAGCCGGGTATGATGTGGTGACGATCGGCAATAATGAAGGGATCACATTGTCTTTTGAGGAGCTTTATCATCTATATGATGAAGCGGATTTCGAGGTGGTCGTCGCCAATTTGCAGGCGGCAAACCGGGAGAATCCCAAGTGGCTGAAACCTTATACCATTTTAAGGACGAAATACGGTACAAAAATTGGCGTGATTGGTGCCACAGCTTTTTATGAATTATTTTATCGAGAGCTTCATTGGGATATTACGGAGCCGAGAAATGAGATTAAAGCGGTTGCCAAAGAATTGAGAAAAGAAGTGGATATTCTGTTGTGCCTGTCCCATTTGGGGATTACGGAAGATGAATTATTGGCTCAGGAATGCCCCGAATTGGATGTGATTTTTGGCGCCCACACCCATCATTTTTTGGAAGAAGGAAAATGGGTGAATGGAGTATTGCTCACAGGCTGCGGAAAATTCGGGGCCTATACTGGGCATTTAATGATCCAATTTGATCATGAACGGAAAAAAATCATCCGCAAAGAAGAAATGGTGATTGATAATGCGTTGTTGCCGGAAATCGAGGGGGAATTGGAGTTTCTTGAACAGTTGGCCAAGACGGGAAAAGAGTTGATGGACGAAACCATTTTCCAATCGGCGAAAAGTTATAATAAGGAATGGTTCCATCATTCCCAGATTTCCAGGCTTTTTGCGAAAGCGGTATTGGAACATACGGGTGCCGATTGTGCGATGTTCAACGCGGGCATCTTTTTGGATGGCTTGAAAAAAGGGAATGTGAGCAAATATGATATTCACCGGATTTTGCCTCATCCAATCAATTTGTGTGTGGTGGAATTGACAGGCCGTCAGCTGAAAGAAGTGTATCTGCAGGCGAAAAATGAAGAGTGGTCGCAGCTTGAACTGAAGGGGCTGGGCTTTAGAGGATTAATTTTCGGCAAGATTTTGACCTATGAATTTTCGGTCAATCAAAATCGCGAATTGATCGTACGTGGGGAAATTTGCGATTTGAATAAAACTTATCAATTGGCGACCCTTGATATGTTCACCTTTGGCTATTTCTTCCCTAATTTCAAATATGCAAAAAAGAAATATTATTTGCCTTACTTTCTGAGGGATGTGCTCATCGAGTATTGTAAACGGCATCTCTAAAGAAATTGGCGTTCCGATGTTTGGATCATATAATGTTTTGTTCAAAGAGCGCAAAGAATGGGTGTTTGAATAGTCATCTTCTCCTGGTCATAAAATTTGCTAGGAGGAGATTTTTTGTTTTCACGAAGACCTCGCAGAATGATGTTCAGGGCGCCGAAAAGAAGGAAAAGATCGAACCGTTTCGCTCTATTTCTGATGAGTTTTGTTCTCACGTTGGTATTATTTTTATATTTTTTAAATTCCCGTTTAATGCCTATATACTTGGATTATGCTGAAGTGCAGACGAGGAAGATCGCTTCCCATGTCGTCAGCAAAGCGATTAATGCCAGAACATCGAGCGTGTTGGACATCAACGAGATTATAGAAGATTTGCCGACCGAATCCGATTATATGCTGACGACAAAATTCAATACCGAAATCATCAACCAGGTCCGTGCGGAAACGACCACCCTCGTGAAAGAACATCTTGAAATGGCGGAAAAGGGAGACTTATCCCAACTTCCCGACTTGGATAATGTGGAATATGATGTGGATGAAATTCAAAAAGGGGATGGAATCGTATTCCTTGTGCCGATCGCCCAGGCATTGAATTTGCCTCTTTTGGGCAACTTGGGGCCAAAAGTGCCTATCCGATTCCATATCATTGGAAATGTGGCAAGCGATGTTTCCACTAAGATTACAGAGTTCGGAATTAATAATGCGCTTGTAGAAATCAGCATTAATTTTAAAGTGAATGTTCAAATCATTGTTCCATTCGCCAGCAAAACGACAACGGTGGAACAATCCATCCCGGTGGCCATTGGATTGACGAGAAGCCAAGTGCCGAATATTTATACAAACGGTGGAGATGGGGCGCAACCTTCTGTAGAAGTGCCGGTTCCATATGAATAATAAGAATTTTTTCTCGGACTTGCGATATTGTCAGTTGTTGCAAAACCATTATCATGTTATATTGACAAGTAGTAGGTAAAACCATTTTTTCTTCATGGATAGGGGCTGATACAAAGTGAGCGGAAAAGAAATTTTGAGAAAACCCGAATGGTTGAAAATAAAGCTTAATACGAATGAAGAATATAGAGATTTAAAAAAGTTGATGCGGGAAAAAAACTTGCATACCGTTTGTGAAGAAGCCCGCTGCCCCAACATTCATGAATGTTGGGGAGAAAGAAGGACGGCTACGATGATGATCCTGGGTTCTGTTTGCACCCGCGCCTGCCGATTCTGTGCGGTGAAGACGGGGCTTCCTACAGAGCTGGATTTGGAAGAGCCGGAACGTGTGGCTGATTCCGTGAAAATTATGAACTTAAAACACGTGGTGATTACAATGGTGGCCCGGGACGATCTGAAAGACGGCGGGGCCGGCATCATGGCCGAAACGATTCGTGCGATTCGCCGCAAATCGCCACAAACATCCATTGAAGTACTTCCTTCCGATTTAGGCGGAAAGGAAGAGAATTTGCAAATCCTTATGGAAGCAAGACCAGATATATTGAACCATAATATTGAAACAGTCAGAAGACTTACCCCACGGGTGCGTGCCCGCGCCACGTATGACCGTTCGCTGGAATTTTTGCGCAGAGCGAAAGAAATGCAACCGGATATCCCGACAAAATCTTCCTTAATGATCGGTCTCGGTGAAACGTGGGATGAAATTTTGGAAGTTATGGATGATTTGCGGGCGAACAATGTGGATATCATGACGATCGGCCAATATTTGCAGCCGACGAAAAAACATTTGCCTGTAAAAAAATACTATACGCCATTGGAATTCGGAAAGCTCCGAAAAATAGCCATGGAAAAAGGCTTCAAACATTGCGAAGCGGGTCCATTGGTTCGAAGCAGTTATCATGCGGATGAACAAGTGAATGAAGCAACGAAAACTCGACAACTCCAAGCCGAAATGTAAGCGTCTTGGAATTGGAGGTGTATGGATGATATTGGTCGATGGGATTGCTTATGAATTGATCGAGAATTATCGTGACGGATTCCAAGGGGAAGCCTTCGTGAACCGTTATACGGATGTATTGGCAAAGTACGATTATATTGTCGGCGATTGGGGATATGGCCAGTTAAGACTGAAGGGGTTTTTTGATGACCGCAATCAAAAATCCACTTATGACAATAAAATAAGCACTGTGCAAGATTATTTATTCGAGTATTGCAATTTTGGCTGTGCTTATTTCATTTTGAAGAAAATTGGCCGTGTGCCGCAAGAGAAGCATGTATCAGCTCCAAATGGACATTCTTACGATAAGCGATCATAAAACCAACAGGCCATCTCCAAATCGGGAGATGGCCTGTTTATTATGATAATAATTCCATTAAATATTCTCTCAAGTCTTCAGCTTCTTCTTCCGTTTTATTAAAAACATATTCCAAATAGCCGGGCTCTTCCAAATCGTCGGGTCCGATGATGGCAAAGCGGCTGGATTGCATATCCAAAACGAGCACTTTTCCATAGAATTTTGTGGATTGGACAATGGCCAAATCATAGCGCAAACTTCTGCCGGTAAAGCTGACGAACCGTGTTTTTGTATCTTCCACATCATCATATAAGAAAAAACGTTCCATCGCAGTTTTGTTCTCCTTCCAATACTACACAATATGTTACTATAGAAACGAGACATCAATCAACTTTTCGAATTGGAGGCATTTGTCATGTATTTCGTAGACCGAAAAAAAATCACAAGCACATTAAAATATTTGGATGAAATCATCTCCATTTTTGAACAAAAGCAGGACTGGCTAAAAGATGATATAACAAAATTGGCGTTGGAGCGCATCGCCCATAATGCCATCGAATCGGTTATCGATGTCGGAAACTTGATGATCGACGGATTTATCATGAGAGATCCGGGAAGCTATGATGATATCATTGACATTTTAATCGATGAGAAAGTGATCGCCGCAGAGAAAGAAAAACCGTTCAAAGAGTTGATCAGTTTGCGCAAAAACCTCGTCCGTGAATTTATACAAGTGGATATTGAGAAAGTGTACGAGGTATTGAAAAATACAGTGCCGTATTTAAAAACTTTTTCAGGGGAAGTCACTCAATATTTGGAAAATGAACTGGGACCCGTTTCGGCATTCTTACCGGAGGATCATGAATGAAACGGTATCGGGCTTTCTGTTTTGATTTGGATGGCACCATTTACCGTGGCAAGAAAGCCATCCCGAGTGCGGTAGATTTTATTCATCAATTACAAAAAAAGCGGTTGGACGTCTTTTTTGTAACGAATAACTCTTCGAAAACGCCGTCCCAAATTAAAGAAACGCTCCGGCAATTCGGGGTGGATGCTTCAGAAAAACAAATCTATTCAAGCGCCTTAGTGACCGCCAAATATGTGAGGGAACATTTCGGGAAGGCGAAAGTGTTTGTCATTGGACAGGATGGCATCCGCCATGCCTTCAAGCAGCAGAATATTGCGGTGGTGGAAGAGCAACCCGATGTGGTGGTGATGGGCATTGACCGGGAAATTACTTATGACAAGCTGACCAAGGCTTGTCTTGCGGTACAAAATGGAGCCGCATTAATTGGGACAAATGAGGATATCCGGTTTCCGACGGAGGAAGGATTCCACCCGGGAAACGGATCGTTTGTCAAGCTTGTCAGCCAAGTGTGCAATGTGGAGCCGGTTTTTATGGGGAAGCCGTCGCCGGTGATGCTCGACATGATCCGGCAGGAATACGGGTATGCGAAAGAAGAGATGCTGATGATTGGAGACAATTACGATACGGATATTTTATGCGGAATCCGTTTCGGTTGTGATACCGTCCATGTCAATACCGGGGTTGTGAGAACGGAGACCGTGAAAGAAAAAGAGCTGCAACCGACTTATGTTGTAGACGATTTAAGCGGTTTGGAGATTTAGAAAAACATAAAGGGGCTGTCCATTTTCAAAACAGCCCCCCATTTATTGCATTAAAAAAGCGGATTTTCTTCAATATGTTGATATATTTTTTTGGTCAATTCTTCAGGTGCATCAGCTTCGACTATATCTCCATTCACGAGCGCATACAATTTTTCGGCGCATCGTGAACAATAACTTAAGCAACCATATTCAAGCACATCGATATTCGGATCGTTTTCCAAAACATCATAAGTTTCTTGCGATCCCATGGCCAAGTTGGAAATGCAAAATTCAACCAGCGGATTCACTTCTGTTCACCTCACTCAAAGAAATCCTACTCTGAATTTTCTTATTCGTCAATAAAATCAGATTTTGTGAAATCATTCACAAAAAATATTGTGAAACTCCTCACAATGTTATATACTATTGGTTGTGTAGAAAATGTGAACTTTTTGGACAAAATAAATTAGGGGAGTTTTCTATGAAAAGACTTGTTTTATTGGGCGGCGGTTATGGAAATATGCGCATTTTGTTGCGTTTATTGCCTAACCAATTTCCAGAGGATACAATGATCATTTTAGTGGACCGTAACCCGTTCCATAGTTTGAAAACCGAGTTTTACGCACTTGCAGCAGGAACAACAACGGATAAAAAAGTGCGTGTGAATTTCCCGGAGCATGAACGATTGGAAAAAGTGTATGGAGAAGTTACTAAAATCGATCGCAAAGAGAAAAAGGTCTATTTGGAAGACGGCAGAGAAATACCGTATGATGATTTAGTCATTGGGCTTGGATGTGAGGACGATTATCACGGTGTACCAGGTGCGGAGGAAAACACATTAAGCATCCAAACAATTGCAAACTCTCGCAAAACCTTTGAAATGTTATGCGGACTCCCTCCCGGTTCGGTGGTGGCCATTGTAGGAGCAGGTTTGAGCGGAATCGAAATTGCAAGCGAATTGAGGGAGAGCCGTTCCGATTTGCAAATCAAATTGTTTGACCGTTCAAAACGCATTTTGCGCGATTTTCCTGAAAAATTGAGCAAATATGTAAAAGAGTGGTTTGAAGATAATAATGTGGAAATCATTCCGGAATCGAATATCACCAAAGTGGAACCTGGAAAATTGTACAATCACGATGAAGTGATTGAAGCGGATGCGATTGTTTGGACAGCTGGTGTGCGCCCAGTGAAAATTGTCCGGGAAATGGATGCTCAAAAAGACAAAAAAGGCCGTCCACTTGTCAACCAATATTTCCAATTGGTTGATGATGAACATGTCTATGTTGTCGGAGATTGTGCATCATCCGATTTGCCTGCGAGTGCGCAGCTGGCGGAAGAACAAGCTGAACGGGTTTCCCATGTGTTGAAATTGCGATGGAAAGGCGAAAAATTGCCGGAAAAAATGCCGGAAATCAAATTAAAAGGTTTTATGGGTTCATTAGGGAAAAAACAAGGGTTTGTATATATTGCCGATAAAACAATGACCGGCAGAATCGCCCGCCTATTGAAGTCTGGTTTGCTTTGGATGTATAAACGTCAAAACGATAACTGATTGCAAAAATTCGCAAGTACTTAAGGGTGCTTGCGAATTTTTGGCTGTTTGGATGCCGGTTATTCAGCGGGTACGAAACCCAATTTTTCAAGTGCCTTGAATACAGGCTTTATTTGGATATATCCTTCCCCGACCACTTCATCATTAATGAGGACAAGGGGATAAAAAAATTCATCATTATGAATGCGCTCAGCGTATTCCTGATCCCGTTTGTCCGTCAATGGCTGATTGATGTCAATGTAGCGGATTTTAAAAGGCTGATCCGGAAATTTACGGCTGATGGCGGCTTCCAACCATTCATAAGTATCTTTGGAAGAAGGGGCATTGACGCAGCTGGCGCAAATTTGGTCTGCGCCGTAAACTTCTATTATAGGTATTTGATTCTTCATTTTATAACCCCTTTCAGAGCGATTTATAATGGATTTTTTCTCTTGTTCACATTATAATGATTTTAATGAAAGGAGTCGAGAAAGATGACAAATGCTGAACAATTTGAACAAGTAAAAGAAGTTTTAGATAAATTGCGCCCGTTCTTACTTCGTGATGGAGGCGACTGCGAGCTCATCGATGTGGAAGACGGCGTAGTAAAATTGCGTTTGCTGGGTGCATGCGGTTCATGCCCAAGCTCCACAATCACGTTAAAAGCCGGCATCGAACGCGCATTATTGGAAGAAGTGCCCGGCATTGTAGAAGTAGAACAAGTTTTCTAATTGAAAAATCAGATTCCTTAATTGATAACGGTGTACCCGCTCGTTTGCAGGGGTACGCCGTTTTGTCTTTTTGTTTATTGAAATGGATTGCATAGTAAGGATCTGATAAGGAATTATATTAATTAATATGAAAGCAGTTTGTTTGTCATAAAAAGGATTTCACTGTTATTATATTGTTTAAGGAAGGTGATTCGGATGACTGCGGAAAAAAGAGTAATTGAATTGACTGAAGCAGCTGCCTATCGCATCAAAGAGATGGCAAAGCATAACGAAGAGGAAGGTGCTTATTTGCGCCTGGCTATCCATGGCGGAGGATGCAGCGGTCTTACGTATGGCATGAATTTTGATCAGAATATCAATGAAGACGATTATACCGATGAACAACATGGCATTAAAATTTTGGTTTCACAGCAGGATGCACCCATTTTGATGGGCACAAAAATCGATTATAAACAATCTTTGATGGGCGGAGGATTCACGATCGACAATCCGAACGCCATCGCTTCCTGCGGCTGCGGTTCATCTTTCAGAACGGCGAAAGTGGCCGGCACGCCGGAAGAATGTTAAAGAAAGATTGCATGGTTGCGGCAATACAGCATGTACACAAAAGAATATAACCACCCTGATTTGGGCAGAAAGGGTAAGAGATTTTGGCCTCTTTGATTTGTATGTTACGGACTGCAAATTAAAGAGGTTTTTTGTTGCGGTTTTATGACTGCCGTATAATTCCAACGTAGGGCTTACCTTACTTTAAATAAATGAAGGAATCCGTTATATACTAAAATAAACTGAATTGAAGAGGTGGAATGTATGGGTTTGTTTGACGGATTAATGGGCAATGCGTCGGAAGTGGATGTTGAGAAAATCAATGAAGAATTAAAGGAAATCTTGACATCATCGGAAAAAGTGGAGCATGCATATAAAGTGATCAGGGACATGTTTGTTTTTACAAATAAACGGTTGATCCTCATCGATAAACAGGGAATGACGGGAAAGAAAGTGGAGTACCATTCCATACCTTATAAAAGTATCGTGCATTTTTCAGTGGAAAATGCGGGAACTTTTGATTTGGATGCGGAATTGAAAATATGGTTATCCGGAAGGGAACTGCCGATTGAAAAAACTTTTAATCGAACGGCAAATATTTATAATGTTCAACGGGTTTTGGCGGAGTATGTACTGAAATAAAGGTTGGTTCTTGAAAAGGCTGTCTCCAATGGCGGCCTTCTTTTATTGTTTTTCATACTTTGGGGAATCGGTTCATCACTTCAATATGTTCAAAAACTTTTGGAAATTGTAATATAGTGGGTAGTAGACAAAGGGGGATTACATATGAAAAAAAATCGGGGAAATGTATGGTTAGGAGCTGGGGCGGTCGTCGTCAACTCCGAAGGGAAATGGCTTGTGGTAAAAAAGAAGTATAGCGGATTAAAAGGCGTTTGGTCCATTCCTGCAGGCTTTGTCCAAATCGGTGAAACGGCCGATGAAGCGGCTCTCAGAGAAGTGAAAGAAGAGACTGGGATCGACTGCATTGTCACCGGAATGGTCGGATTCCGCACCGGGGTCATCCGCGGGGAAGTAAGCGACAATATGGCCATTTTTGCCTGCAAGCCCATCAATGATAATCAGCCGATCCGCATCCAGGAAGAAGAATTATTCGAAGCGAAATGGCTTTCGGTGAACGAATTATTGACTTGCGGAGAATCTTCCGTCATGTTGCAAAGCATGGCAAGCGATTCATTGATCCACTATCAACTTTCCAAGAATGATGGCATTAATCCGGGCGATTGGTTTCAATATACGTCCTATCGGGTGTTTTTTAATAAATAAATATATTTGGGAAAATGAAAACATACAATCATAAAAAAGTGATACAAGGGGGAATCAAAAAGGAAAAACGTAGGGGTTTGTAAATAGGAATTTTTCAGGGGATTCACGCTAAAAAAAAATTTAATCACAAGGTGATGGGGGAAATTTATGAATGGGCTTTCCATTGTCATCGGCGCCATTTGTGTGCTTGTCATCGGCTACCGTTTATACGGGTATTTCTTTACAAAAAAAGTGTTGTTGATCAATGATAAAAAGCCGACACCCGCCCATGAATTAAACGACGGAAAAGATTACGTGCCAACGAACAAATGGGTGGCTTTCGGGCATCACTTTGCGGCGATTGCCGCAGCCGGCCCGCTGGTGGGTCCTGTGCTTGCCGCCCAATTCGGTTATCTGCCTGGGCTGTTATGGCTATTAATTGGAGCGGTTATTGGCGGCGCTGTGCATGATGCGGTGGTGTTATTCGCTTCAATGCGGAAAAAAGGGAAATCGCTTTCAGAGGTGATGAAGGAAGAGCTCGGGCCAGTGGCAGGATTTTGTACAGGTCTTGCCATGTTATTCATTATTACCATCACGATGGCCGGCCTTTCCATGGTTGTTTTAGGTGCGTTGGAACGGAATCCATGGGGAACTTTCGCGGTGGCCATTACAATTCCGATTGCCATGCTGGTCGGAATCGCCTATAAGAAAACAGGAAATTTGATTGCCACATCTGCCATCGGATTTATTTTATTGGTGATCGGCGTTTTTGTGGGTCCATATATCCAAGGAACGGTTCTTGGGGAATGGCTGACATTGGATCGCCAAACTTTGGCCATTATTTTACCGATTTATGCGTTTTTTGCTGCAGCGTTGCCGGTTTGGTTTTTGCTTGCGCCAAGGGATTATTTGTCCAGCTTCATGAAAATTGGAGTGTTCATAGCGCTGATTATCGGAGTATTTTTCGTGAATCCTGTCATTCAATTCCCGGTGGTGACTGAGTTTATTCATGGCGGTGGGCCAATCATTGCCGGTCCGGTATGGCCTTTCGTATCCATTACCATTGCTTGTGGAGCCATTTCCGGTTTCCATGCATTTATCGGATCCGGAACGACACCGAAGATGTTGGATAAATGGGAAGATATCCGGGTTGTGGGATTTGGTGCGATGCTGGTGGAAAGTTTGGTGGGGGTCATGGCGCTCGTTGCCGCCACTTCCTTGCATCCTGCTGATTATTTCGCCATCAATGCAGCACCGGCCGTATTTGCCACATTAGGGATGGAAGTTGTCAACCTGCCGCAATTGTCCCAAGCGATTGGCATCGACTTGGAAGGAAGAACAGGCGGTGCAGTGTCCCTTGCCGTAGGGATGACGCAAATCTTTACGGGTGTTCCATGGTTTACGCATTTGAGCGGCTATTTCTATCAATTTGTCATTATGTTTGAAGCGGTGTTCATCTTGACTGCCATTGATGCAGGTACCCGTGTTGCCCGCTACTTGATTCAAGATTTCTTGGGTGACGCGATCAAACCATTAAAACGCACGGACTGGTGGCCGGGTACAATCTTTGCGAGTGCATTGGCTTGCTTCATGTGGGGGTATTTGTTGTACACCGGAGAAATTGGTCCGATCTGGACGCTCTTCGGTGTCTCCAATCAGTTGATGGCTTCCATCGGGCTGGTGCTCGGCGCAACGGTCATCTTAAAAATTGCAACGAAGCGAATTTATGTATTAACTTGCATCATTCCTCTGGTATACCTTTATATTTCAGTCAATGTTGCCGGGATCTGGATGATTAAAAACGTGTACTGGAATTCCGCTTCAGCAGGCTATTCCGTATTGAATGGAGTATTGTCCGTCATCATGTTGATCTTAGGTGTTGTCATCGTTATTACAGCCTTGAAATCATGGGTGAAGTTATGGAACAGTCCGAGATTTGTGAAAGGAAAAGCCATAGGGGCAGTATAAAAAATGAAAGGAAGCTGGGACAACACCCTCTTCCAATGAGAAAAGGAGAATTTGAGCTGGCTCAAATTCTCCTTTTTTAGTGCGCCTGGCATGGGTGTAATCTATAGGGTGTAAGTCCCGAACTGTGAAGGCAGAAGTAACAGTTAGCTTAACGCAAGGGTGTCCGTGGTGACGCGGAATCTGAAGGAAGCGAGCGGCAAACTTCCGGTCTGAGGAACACGAACTTCATATAAGGCTAGGTATCATTGGATGAGTTTGCTAAACAAAACAAAGTCCTTTCTGCCAAAGGTGGTACAGAGTAAATGAAGCAGATAGATGGAAGGAAAGATTACATTCTTACCCGGGGAGGTCTGGCGGATATGTGAAGTACGCTTCATAACCTACTTAGTGATAAGTAGCTGAACCGTCAGAAGTCAGCAGAGGTCATAGTATTAGTTGGTTTAGAACTACTAAGAAGGACCGAACAATTAAGAGAGAATAGCCCTTGGCATTCAGTGAGTCATGATGAACACAGAAAACGTAGTACCTCACTTGAGGAAGGAAGCGGTGAATCCCGTGGGAGACCTCTTGGAGGGTGGAGTGACCACTGGCATAAAGAGAACAGCTATTCACGGAAGTTATAAAGACTTGCGTCAATCATCTTAATTGAACCGCCGTATACGGAACCGTACGTACGGTGGTGTGAGAGGACGGGAGTTAATCGCTCCCTCCTACTCGATTCTTGAAGTTCGTTATGCACTAGCCTTGTTTTGACTATCGATTTCCATCCAATAATATATCATGTGTTCGGACGGCTTCTTCCACTTCTCCAAATGACCAATGATTTTTCGGTACATCCACAAATGTCGGAGTTTCCACATTCGTCAATGGTCCGCGTTTGAAAAGCAGGTTTATGATTTTCACCGTTTGGGCCCGTGTCAATTCCTGGTTCGGCTTGAACGTAAGGTCTTCATAACCGGTCATAATGCCGGCAGCTTTGGCAAAGTTGATCGCCTCAAATGCCCAGTGCTTGCTTGTTACATCTTTGAAACCGGCTTCTTGACTGACATTCAATTTTCCGCAGTAATCACATAGTTATGAATTGGATTGTCGATATGGCCATCGGCGAGATCATCGGCAGTTACCTTTGTTATCCAAGATGAATATGAAAAATACAAATTTCCTATGGAATCAAATGCAATATCTGAAACAGAATACGGCATTGTTCCTATTTCATGCACCTTTGGGCTTGTAACGGGAATTGGAAAGTCATTGAAATCCTTTTTCGAAATGGTATATAACTTTTTTAAAACATAGTCTCCAAAATAGAAATCGCCCGTTATTGGATGGAAAGCAAGTCCATACAGAAACACTCCTCCTGTAATGACTTCCGTGGAAATTTCGGCAGGATTTCCAATCCCTTCACTAAAATCAGTACTGGAAATTTTATAAATTTTATCAATCGGATAACCTATGTAAGCAAATGTGTAATAAAAATTGCCCTCCGAATCAAAATCCAAAGAATATGGTTCGCCATTATTAAAATTTATTACATCCGTTATGGTTCCATCATCAGAAATTTTACTGATTTTACTGTCGACGAAATTTGCAACATAGATGTATCCATCATGATAGGACAATCCAGAAGCATTTGTATTGGCCGAGGTAAATGCAAATGTTTGTTGGGCACCTATGGGCAAAATCATTGCGAAAATGGCCATTGCAATCAAAAATATCCTTCGCATCCTGAGTTTCACTTTCATACTAAATTCCTCCTGCTATTGGTATTTTCTTAATTATATTATAGGATTAAGGTTCTATAGAAATGTTTTTTTGATAGGATAAAATTCCCTTTTAAAAAGAAAACAGCCTATGAAATTTTGTAAAATTTCATGGCTGTACGAATTTGAAACAAGTAAAATGTCCCGGCTTCTCACTTATAAGTTAGTAAATATTTTTATAATCTTTGCTCCTGCGGTCGTCACATCAAATGTTACCCTGCCGCAATTCATCTGCGGCGAAAGCGTGTGCGACAGCCGAAAAGGGAACGCCTCAAAAATGACTTTTCAGACGCTCCTTTTCTCATTTTTGTTTCCATTTTTCCATTTGAAAGGACAACCCAATTAGGTTAAACTAATGGAAGGAAAATGGAGGTAAACATATATGGGTGGCTCAGTTTCGATTGTACAATTAATCATCTCTGTCGTATTATTTTTTGTCATGTTTTTTGGAATCGGTTTCTTATTGAACATGTTACTTCGCATGACGTGGCTGATGACGATCATCTATCCGGTTGTCGTTATCTTTATCATTGATGAAGTCAGCTTTTTGGATTATATATTTAAACCGGGTCATGCATGGCCGGCTTTATGGGATAAAATTTTATCTCTTCAGGTTGTGGATATTGCCATTCTATCTGGAGGATTTGCCGGAACCATCGTCGCCGGCATCGTCATGATTATTTTAAGGAAAAGCGGATATCGAATGTTTTAAAAGGATCTATCCAAAAGTGCCAACTTTTGGATAGATCCTTTTTATTGGATGAAAGTATAAAAAATGACGGAAATAATGATGCCGGTAAGTGCGCCGGATAATACTTCATTCGGTTTATGGCCCAACAAAGTTTTCAGTTCTTCCTGTTTTTCATTTTCATCTTTTTCCGTCCAATGTTTCATTTCATGAAAAAATGTTGTCAGTTCTTGCCGGATTTTATTCAACATGGCTGCATGCTGCCCTGCCTGATAACGGACACCGCTCGCGTCATACATGACGATTCCGGCGAACAAGGCGGCAACGGCAAAAACCGGTGAGTCAAAACCTGTTTCGTAACCAACGGCTGTAGCGAGACTCGTCACAGCGGCGGAATGGGAGCTGGGCATGCCGCCGGTGGAAGTGAGCAGCGACCAGTTGATTTCTTTTGTAAATAAAAAATGGATGGGTACTTTAATGAATTGCGCGAAAAAAATTGAGAACAGCGCCAGGAGTAATGGAGCATTATGAAAAATGGCCAAATTGCAAAAACCCTTTCTTTATTGTCTTACAAACAGTATAGCATAATGCTTATTCAAACATTTAAGTATATGCATGAAAAAGATTAGTGTGAATGGAAAGATTGATGTTTCAAGTGGTGTTCGGACGATTTTATTATTGGATATCGGTTTTGGATTTGTCATATTATGTATATAAATAAATAATCAATAAAGGGCTGTGGAAGAGGATGAAGGAAGAAAAAAAAGAAAAAATCGTTAAAATTCTGGAAAAAAAGCTGAAATCCACTTCAAGACAACTTGTTCAATTTGATTCGGAAGATGAAACGCTGCAATATATAACAAATGCTTTCAGAGAAAAACTGTCAGCGGACTTTGTCGGGATTGTTTTCAAAACGGGAGAACAGTTGATTGTGAAAGCATGGAGCGGGACAAAAAGTTCGATTGCCGGCCATTTTCCATTACCTGTGGACCAGTGTTCCCCCAATTTATTTTTGTCCAGTTTAACCCATGAGCAATTGAGTCTGGAAAAAAATTGCGAGTTTACGAGACTGCTTCACAAGGAGAAGGTCCAAACTTGGTTTACTTTCCCGCTGAAAAATGAATTGAATCTTTTTGGATTTTGTATCATTGGTTATTTGCAAAGAGTCATTTTATATGAAGAAATGGAAAGTGTATTTGACGATTTTGGAAAGGATTTAGCCATTGCTGTATTGTTTCAAAGGGAAAAACAACATAAACAAAAGCTTCAGAGTTTATTAATTTATCAGCAAGCGATGGTGAAAGAAACGATTCACGGCAATTCGATCGATGAAATCACCACGATGTTGAGTCAGACATTGGAGAAATCTGTCCTGTTGCTCGACCGGTTTTTGAGACCGATTTCGTATAAACTGTTACCTGACAAAGAAGGTTTATTGGATGAATACCTTGAGCTCGCCACCTATGAAATTGTTCAAAAAAGAACATCCAAAGCATGGATTCCCCATCCGGCCTTGGAAAAAACGTTGTTAATTTGGACCATTGATGTGGGTGGGGATTTATTTGGTTATTTGGTGTTGGATGCCACCAATATCAAAATGGATGATTATGTCCGTTTGGCCATTGACGTCGCCCGCAATATTTATTCCATTCAATTTATGAAACAAAAAATCATTCTTGATGCGAAAGAACAGGTCAAAGACAGTTTTATCAACAAATTATTGTCCAATCCAATTGACGAGATTGAAAATATCTTCCAATATGCCAATCTTTTTCATTGGGATATCAATCGTCCCCATTTTGTCGCCATCCTGTCATTAACCATCCAAGATCATCACCTGGATTTACTGGAACAGGAGTCGTACAAATCCGCCATATTGGAAAAAATCAAATTGAATCTATCAAACTATTATCCGGAAGTAATCGCCGTAAATAAAGAAGGCGATTTGATTCTAATTTCACCGGTTTCATCGATGGCTCATTCAATAAAATTATATTGGAATAAAATGTATGAAAATTTAAAAAAATGGGTGAGAAGCGATTGGAACAATGTTCAAGTCTTATTGGCCATCGGGGGAGTAACAGAGAAGATTGAAGATTATTCGGTTTCTTACATGCAAGCAAAAAAATGTCTGAATGTAGTGAAGTCGCGTTTTAAGGAAATGGGATTCGCCTTATTTGATGATTTGGGGGCCTATACTTTATTGCATGAAATCGATGGCCGGATGGTTGCCATCTTTGTTCAGGATCACATCGGTCCGTTATTGAATAGTGAAGGAAAAAACATGGATTTATTGAAAACCCTTCAAGTATATTTGTCGCATAATGGGAATATGACCGAAACGGCAAAAGAATTGTATATTCATCGAAGCACATTGCAATACCGCCTGGAAAAAATTGAGGATCTCTTACAAGTGGATTTGGATAATGCGGAACACCGATTTAATTTGAATATGGCGATTAAATTGTATGATTTATTCGGGAACGAATTGAAGCAGAACCTGTGAAGCCATTTCCACCCGCTCTTTGAACCATTGGGCAAAGGGCGGGTTTTTTTGTTCCGTATTTTATGAATCTTTCAGGCATTCTCCGCAAAAATGATGAAAATTCGTTGTATTCTTCCTACATTGTATAGGTACAGAAGAGATTAGAATTTTTATATATTTTAATCACAGAAAATTTTTAAAATTGAAAGGAGTATCACATATGGCGATAAAGACAGTTGGAGTGGTGGGAGCAGGAACGATGGGAAGCGGAATCGCCAACTTGATCGCAAGCAGCGGATTCCAGGTTTTCCTTCACGATGTAGATACAAAATTTTTGGAAAATGGGTTGGCGCGCATTGAGAAATTTATGAACAAAAGCGTTGAAAAAGGAAAAATCACGGAAAGCGAAAAAGCGGAAGTCATTGAACGGATCCATACAACGACGAATTTGGAAGATTTGCAAGAGGTCGATTTTGTCATCGAAGCCGTTGTTGAAGATTTGGACGTGAAAAAGGAAGTCTTTACAAAACTGGATCAAATTCTGCCGGAAGACGTCATCATTGCAACAAACACGTCCTCGATGTCCATTACGGTGCTTGCGGAAACAACAAAACGTCCGGAGAAAGTGGCCGGAATGCACTTTTTCAACCCGGCACAAATCATGAAGCTTGTGGAAGTTGTACGGGGATTAAAAACAAGTGATGAAACCGTTTCCAAAATCCAAGCTTTTGCAAGAGAATTGGGGAAAGAACCGATTGAAGTCAAAAAAGATGTGCCAGGATTTATTGTAAATCGCATTATGATTCCGCAGTTTATTGAAGCGATTCGGCTGCTCGAAGAAGGTGTCGCCACGGCGGAAGATATCGACAAAGCGGTTACCCTTGGCTTGAATTATCCGATGGGCCCATTTACATTGCAGGATTATGCGGGCGTGGATATCGGTTATTACGTAATGGAATATATGAAAAATGAACTGAATGATAATCGTTATGCACCTCCATTATTGCTGAAACAACTGGTGAGAGCAGGCAGATTAGGTAAAAAGACGGGAGCTGGTTTTTATGACTACAACAAATAAAACTGTTCAGGACTTGACGGCAAAGTATGAATTTTTGCTTTGTGAAATTGAGAATAAGGTTGCAATTGTAACCATTCACCGTCCACCTGTCAATCCCCTTAATACAGCTGTTTTTAAAGAACTTACCCAATTGATGACAGAGCTTGAAAACCGGGAAGACGTCCAAGTAATCGTCCTTACGGGAAGCGGTGAAAAGGCTTTCGTTGCCGGAGCGGACATCCGCGAAATGTTGGAATTGGAAGCCGTTGATATGCTGGAGATGAATCAAACTTCAAGAAAAGCTTTTTCAACGATTGAGAATTTAGCGAAGCCTGTCATTGCCGCCATCAACGGACTTGCCCTTGGAGGCGGATTGGAATTGGCATTGGCTTGCGATTTGCGGATTGCTTCAGAAAAGGCCAAATTCGCCTTTCCGGAAATCAATTTGGGCATTATCCCTGGTGGAGGCGGAACGCAAAGATTGCAACGGATTGTCGGACAAGGAATTGCGAAAGAATTGCTGTACTTTGGTGAAATGATTACGGCGGAACAAGCGCTTCAATGGCACATTGTGAACCGGGTGGTACCGGCGGAAAATCTTTTGTCAGAAGCCTGCGAATGGGCAAAGAAACTGGCCGAGAAACCGAGTGTAGCTTTAAGAATGTTGAAATTGGCGGTGAATTCCGGTTCCAATGTGGATTTGGAGTCCGGGCTTACAATTGAAATGACTTGCTTTGGCAATGCCTTTGCAACAGAGGATCGAAAAGAAGGAATGCAAGCATTTGTAGAAAAAAGAAAGCCGAATTTTACAGGGAGATGATTTTTGTGAAACAAGATATTGTCCTGTTGGAAGGTGCGCGTACCGCTTTGGCTGAATTTTGCGGTTCATTCCGGGAGGTTTCAGCGACGGATTTGGGGGCTTATGCCTCTATTGAAGCGATCAAAAGAGCAAAAATAACACCCGATGAAATTGATCATGTCGTATTCGGAAACGTTCAGCAATCAAGTAAAGATGCCCATTTTTTGGCCCGGCATGTCGGGTTGAAAGCGCAAGTGCCGATCGAAGTGCCGGCTGTTACCGTCAATCGATTATGCGGCACCGGCATCGAAGTGTTGTTGACTGCTGCCCGGTTCATTCAAACGGGGGAAGCGGAAGTGGTGCTGGCAGGCGGAGCGGAAAACATGAGCCAAGTTCCCCATGTCATCAGAGGAATGCGGTGGGGGACCAAATTAGGTTCACCGGTGATTGAAGATTGGTTGTGGGATGGACTTTATGACACGTATGGTCAATGTTCAATGGCCATCACGGCGGAGAATTTGGCGAAAAAATACGAAATCACGAGGGAACAAGTGGATTTGCATGCGCTTACAAGCCATGAAAGAGCCCTTTCCGCAATGGAAAAAGGATATTTTGAGAAAGAAATTGTTCCGGTGGAAATCAAGAAGAAAAAAGGGACGGTCATCATCGACAAAGATGAACATCCAAGAAAAACAAGTCTGGAAGAGCTGGGCAAATTGCCTCCAAGATTTTTGGAAGGAGGTGTAGTTACACCAGGCAATGCCAGTGGAATGAATGATGCGGGAGCCGCTGTGATCCTTGCTTCTTCGGAATATGCCGAAAAAAGAGGGTTGCAACCGATTGCGAGATTAGTATCGTGGGATGTTGTCGGTGTAGAGCCGAAGTATATGGGAATCGGGCCGGTACCTGCCATTCAAAATGCATTGAAAAAAGCGGGGCTGCAGCTGAAAGATCTGGATTTGATCGAAATTAATGAAGCCTTTTCAGCCCAATATTTGGCGTGTCAGAAGGAACTCGGATTTGACCCGGAAATCGGCAATGTAAATGGCGGTGCAGTTGCATTGGGACATCCATTGGCGGTTTCAGGGGTGAGAATATCGCTGACTTTGATTTACGAGTTGGCCAGAAGAGGAAAAAAATACGGTGCTTCTGCCGTTTGCATTGGTGGTGGACAGGGAATTGCGGCAATATGGGAGAGATTATAAAGGGGGATGAAGAATGACAGTTACTGTGTTTGGACTTCTTGAAAGGGCATCTCAAAATTATCCGGATAAAGAAGCGATCTTTGATGGAGCGAATCGCATCACGTATAAGCGATTAATGGAAGAAACTCAAAGTATAGCGGCCGCTTTGTCGCAAAAGGGTTATCAAAAAGGGGACCGGGTCATCGTTTCCCTTCCCAATTGGTATGAAGCCGTAGCCATCTATTTTGCGTTGGCGCAATTGGGCGTCATCTTGATTCCTTGCAACACAAGATACAGCAAAGAGGAGCTTGTCTACATTCTCGAAAATTCCGGCGCAAAAGGAATGTTTGTCGGAAAAGATTTCCAATATTTTGAGGACTTTAAAAATTATTTGCAATCAAGTGATTCTTCTTTGGAAGATATTTTCGCAGTGCGCTCGGAAATGTCTGAATTTTCTGGTTATCGGGATTTATTGGAGAAAGGCAAAGGCATTTCCGCATCTCCTGCACCAATCGATCCGGCAGATGATGTTTTTACAATCCTGTATACGTCCGGAACGACCGGCAAACCAAAAGGGGCTATGTTGACCCATGAAAATGTCATATATTCCGCCGAATTATCCGCCGATATGTTGAAATGTACAAAAGACGATGTATATCTCATTCCGGTGCCTATTTTCCATGTGTTCGGTTTGGTGCCGGGCATCCTGTCGGTGGTCAGCAAAGGTTCAAAGATGGTGTTTTTGGAAGAGTATAAAGCCATCGAAGCGTTAAAACGGATCGAGAGCGAAAAGGTGACGGTCCATCATGGAGTGCCGACAATGTTCATATTGGAACTGAACCATCCGGATTTTCAAAAGTTTGACTTGTCATCGTTAAGAACAGGAATCATCGCGGCTGCTCCATGTCCGGAAGAAATCGTCCGGAGAATTCGGACCGAAATGGGTTGTGACATTCAAGTTTCCTATGGACTTACAGAAACCTCCGCTCCGGTGACATTCACAAGCTTTGATGATGATGATTATTTGAAATCAACGACGGTAGGAAAATTTTTGCCGGGCTATGAAGGGAAAATTGTTGACGTACAAAGACAAAAAGTGGGAATCGGTGAAATTGGAGAAATCGCCGTCAAAGGAAAAGGTGTGATGAAAGGGTATTACAAGATGCCGGAATACACGCAGGCGGCATTTGACGAGGAAGGCTATTTTTATACGGGTGATTCCGGAACGATGGATGAACATGGTTATATCCGCATCGTTGGACGCAAGAAAGAACTGATTATCAGAGGCGGATATAATATTTACCCACGGGAGATTGAAGAACATTTCTATAAACATCCAAGTGTGCTGGAAGTGGCGATTATCGGTTTGCCTGACACGGTTTTAGGGGAAATCAGCTGCGCCGTGATTAAATTGAAACCGGGCCATGTGGAAGATGAACAATCGATGAAGGATTACATCAAAGACAAAGTGGCGGATTTCAAGGTGCCTGACCGTTTTGTTTTCGTTGATAAGCTGCCGATTACCGCCAGCGGAAAAATTATCAAACATGAACTGAAAAATATCATTACCGAGAAATTGAAAGCGACACTTCGTTAAGGGGATGTGCCAAATGCATAAGTATGAATTTAAAGTGCGCTGGGGGGACACGGATGCGGCAGGAATCGTTTTTACCCCCAACTTCTATAAGTGGATGGATGAAGCCACGCATGAATATCTTGCGGAACTTATAAAGCCGTCCAGCAGACTTTTTCAGGAAGATAAGCGGGCTTTGCCCATCCTTGAAGCCTTTTGCCAGTTCAAAAAACCGCTGCGATTTGAAGAACATGTGGTGATTGAAACGACCGTATTGGAAATCCATAATAAAACCTTCAAATTAAAACATGTGTTCAAAAGAGGAGACGAAATTGTAGCCCATGGTTATATGATCCGCGCATGGACGTCCTTTTCCGATACGCCAAAAGCGGAGCCGATCCCGAAAGAAGTGGTTGAAAAGCTGACATTGTCTCTTGAAAGAGAGGTTGTGGTACATGAATAGTTCAACGAAAAGTTTGCTGTCCTTTTTAAACAAAACGAGCCGTCCAGCTGATGTGTTTACAGTGGAAGAATTTACGGATGAACATCTCATGCTGAAAGAGACGGTAGAGAAATTTGTTGATCGGGAAGTATTTCCCGTACTCCATATGATTGAACAGAAACAATTTGATGAAACAAAGAGACTGATGTTGAAGGCGGGAGAACTTGGCCTCATTGCGGCTGATATTGCGGAAGAATACGGAGGATTGGAACTTGGCAAGGTGAGCGCGGCGATTATTGCCGAAGGGATGGCAAAGGCAAGATCGTTCAACATTACGTTCAGCGGCCAGACAGGAATAGGGGCGTTGCCGATTGCCCTGTTCGGGACACCGGAGCAAAAATCCCGTTATTTGCCTAAATTGCTTACAGGAGAGCATATCGCAGCCTATGCTTTGACGGAACCATCCGCCGGAACGGATGCATTGGGCATTAAAACATCTGCCACTTTATCTCCATGCGGCCGTTATTATATTTTGAATGGCGAAAAGCAATGGATTACGAATTCAGGATTTGCGGACATTTTTATCGTCTATGCAAAAGTGGACCATCAGCATTTCACCGCTTTTATTGTGGAAGCGGCCAGCGAAGGGCTGTCCACGGGTCCAGAGGAAAATAAAATGGGGTTGGACGGTTCATCCACCCGTTCGGTTATTTTGGATCAAGTCCATGTGCCGGTGGAAAATGTCATTGGTGAAATCGGCCGCGGACATATCATTGCATTCAATGTATTGAATTTCGGAAGACATAAAATTGCTTTGAGTTCGCTGGGCACGGCCAAACGGGCAATCGAATTGGCGATCGAATATGGAAATGTCCGTCAACAATTCAAGCAACCATTAACGAGTTTTCCTTTGATCAGAGAAAAGATTGCGGATATGGTTGCAGAGTCCATTGCGGTGGAAAGCGTTGTATACCGGACGGCCGGGGAAATGGAAGAATCCTTTTCAGAACCCTATGATTCCATTGCCAAATTGGTAGGGAAATTTGCAGTCCATTGTTCCATCAATAAGGTGATGGCGACCGAAGCGGCGGGAAAAATTGTGGATGAAGCATTGCAAATCCATGGCGGCTATGGGTATATGCGGGAATATGAAATCGAACAATTGTATCGGGATGTCCGAATCAATCGCATCTTTGAAGGCACGAATGAAAT
The DNA here is from genome assembly GCF_038593265.1 of Ureibacillus sp. FSL W7-1570. Classification (GTDB taxonomy): domain Bacteria; phylum Bacillota; class Bacilli; order Bacillales_A; family Planococcaceae; genus Ureibacillus; species Ureibacillus suwonensis. The sequence goes on along the minus strand of NZ_CP151979.1, from coordinate 1,384,501 downwards.
CAATCGCATCTTGATTGCCAACCACATAATGAAAGCGTACGAACCGGTTGTGGAAGAAGAGCATGTGAGCGGTCCATTGGAGAAGGAATATCAAAAATTGAATCTTGCAAGGGTTATATTGAAAGAGTTGATTGAAAGCGCCCGCAAAAACAATTTGACAGATATGAATAAAGAACAGGAGCTGGCAGCTGCCATTGCGGATATGGCGATTGGGTTATACGCCATGGACAGTTTGTTGGCGAGAGCCCGAAAAACAAGCGGAGATCAAAAGATTGAAATCGCTGCAAAAGTTTACGTTCATAAAACATTGCAACAATTTATGAATCTGGCACTATATTTGAAGAATTATGCAGGGATTGGTGTGGAGGCCATTCAGAAAGCGCATCAGGCCATCATTGAAAGCGCTGACAATTTGATTGGCTTAAAGCGTCAATTAGCAGAAATCGTTATTTCATAGCGATTTCTGTCTGTTCTTTATTTCTTTATTTATTCAATATACTCATTTTACTCTATTATCACAGTGTAAACAGGGGGATTGTAATTTGAAAGAACTTCAAATGATTGAAAAGACGACTGTTAAGAAGACGATGACTCGGATTTTGCCGTTTATTTTGCTTTTGTATATTGTTGCCCATTTGGACCGGGTGAATTTAAGCTATGCGGCTTTGGAAATGAACGCCGACTTGGCGCTGACTTCGGAAGTGTTTGGATTATTGTCGGGAATCTTCTTTATTGGCTATTTTATGTTTGAGATCCCGAGCAATATGATCATGAGCAAAATGGGGGCCAGACTATGGATTGCCCGCATTATGATCACTTGGGGAATCATTGTCATATTGACGGGATTTGTCCAAAATGCTGCCCACTTATATATTTTGCGCTTTATTTTAGGTATCGCGGAAGCGGGTTTTTTCCCGGGAGCCGTACTGTATTTGACATACTGGTTCCGTAAAAAAGAGCGTGGACGGGCAACGGCGATCTTGCTGTTGGCTTTGCCTATTGCGGGATTAATCGGCGCTCCCGTTTCGACATGGATCATTGATCATGTGTATTGGCTGGAGATGGCCGGTTGGCGATGGATGTTTATTTTGGAAGGGCTTCCGGCATTACTTCTCGGAATCGTGGTGCTGTTCTATTTGGTGAACCGGCCAAGTGAAGCCAAATGGCTGTCCCAGGAGGAAAAGGAATGGCTGGAATCAGAACTTCAAATGGAAAGAACGGAAAGCAATCACATCAATAAAAAATATGTTGGGGAAATGTTGAAAGATGCAACAGTTTGGAAATTGGCATTAATTTACTTTTCAAATTACACTTGCATGTTCGGATTGTCTTTTTGGTTGCCAACGATTCTGAAAAATTTATCCGCAGAGGGGACAACCAATGTATCCATTGGGTTGTTATCGATGATTCCTTCCTTCATGGGGATATTGGCCATTTTATTTGGCGGATGGAATTCCGACCGTACCGGAAAATATAAGGAACATCTTGTCGCCTCCTTCATAATTGCCTTTATCGGCTTTGCCTGTGCAAGTTTTATGAGCTCCCCGGGCTGGATGTTGGTTTGCTTGACCGTTGCTTCGTTCGGTCTGTATATATTTGCCGGATGCTTCTTTGCTTATGAAACCCACTTTTTCACAGAACGAACTGCACCAGTCGGCATCGCATTAGTCAATTCAATTGCGGCCCTTGGAGGTTTCTTGGGACCTTATATTTTAGGGGTGCTGAATGTAAAAAGCGGCATGCTTTTCCTGGTGGTACTGGGCATCGTTGGTACCGGATTGCTGATTACTTTAAAACAAAAAACTTCTGAAACCTTTATTTTTGAAGAAGAAAAATCATTGGAGAGTGTAGGGAAAAGTTGATATCAAATTCTTGTGATATGTTGCCACTTCCTTTTACAAAAATTAGGTTATACTAGTAAAAGGAAGTGGCTTTTTTATTTGAATTCCTTTAGAAAAGGATAGAACATGAACTCGGAGGTTCTTCAATATGATTTGTAAAGAGAAAAAAACATTTGATGAAATTACAACGGAATTATTAATTGTAGGTGTTCAAAAAAATTGTGATCATATCAAGGGATGGAAAGATTTCGTATCCTTTTACGGAGAGCAGGTGGAAAAATGGATCCGTTCCGGCGATATCGAAACGGAACGCAAAAAGTTGACGAGAATTCCGTATGTGGGATCCAATCAACATCTGCAACGGGTTTTGTTTGTCGGATTAGGGGATACGAAAACGTTGACGAGAAATGAATTGCGGGAAACTTTTGGACTGGTGGGGAAAAAACTTCGTGAGATGAAAGCGGACAACTTTACCCTTTGGTTGGAATCCTTTACCGCCGCCCCGATCAGTGAGAAGGATATTGCGTTTTTATTTGCGGAAGGAAGCGGCATGGGATTTTATCAAGTGCCTCATTATAAAACAACATGCAACGCTCCGGATGTTTATCTTGATGAAGTGCATTTTGTGACAAAAGAGGATTTTGAAGAAATTGCTGAAAGCTGCAAATTGGGCTACATTTATGCGGAAGCGGTGAATGAAGCAAGAACGTTGGTGAATTTGCCTCCGAATATTTTGAGGGCCACAGACTTGGCGGATTATGCGGTGAATTTGGCGCACCAATATGGCTTTGAAGTGGAAATTTTGAATAAAGCGCAATTGGAAGAGCTGGGAATGGGCGGCATCTTGGCGGTCAATAAGGGATCAACCAATGAACCCCGGATGATTACTTTAAAATATAAAGGAATGGAACAGTGGAAAAACGTCATCGGTTTGGTTGGAAAAGGGGTCACTTATGATACAGGCGGCTATTCCATCAAATCCAAAACCGGCATGGTCGGCATGAAAGGCGATATGGGCGGAGCTGCCGCTGTTCTTGGCGCCATGAAAATCATCGGTGAAACGAAGCCGAAAAAGAATGTGGTGGCCGTCATCGGGGCAACGGACAATATGATTTCAGGAGACGCGTTCAAGCCCGATGATGTGATTACCACTTATAGCGGAAAAACGGTGGAAATTAAAAATGCCGATGCGGAAGGCCGTCTCGTTTTGGCGGATGCGGTCACTTACGCCAAACAACATGGTGCGGATTACTTGATTGATGTGGCCACGTTGACCGGCGGAGTCATTACCGCTTTAGGCTACGATAAAACAGGTGCATTGACGAATCATGAAGGCTTTTTCGACAAGTTTATGGAAGCGAGCATCAAAACTGGTGAATTTGTTTGGGGCATGCCGTTGACGGAAAGGGATAAAAAACGCATCCGCGAGTCGCAATTGGCCGATTTGAACAATTCTCCGGGAAGCGATGGCCATATGATTTTTGCCGGCGGGTTTGTCGGGGAATTTGTAGATAATACGCCATGGATCCATTTGGATATTGCAGGAACATCCGATGCATCCAAGCCTTACGAATTGGGGCCAAAGGGCGGCACGGGCGTAATGGTTCGCACCCTTGCTGCATTTGTTGAAGATTTCGCATTTAAAATGGATTAGGCGATTAACATAAGTGAACCTCCTTTTCCCACATATGTTACTAGAGAAAAGGAGGTTTACTATGTCGAATTTCCGATATCACCATCGTCCAGTACCATATAACCGGGGTGGATTCAATTTTTTTAGCTATCCTTTTCTTGGCGGATTTTTAGGGGGATTATTAGGGAACGTGATTTATCCTCAAGGATATTATTATCCACCATATTATCCATATTATCCAATCTATCCTCCATTTTATCCACCATATGGCCGTTACTGATGGAGTGCGGACTTCCGCACTCTTTTTTCTTTTATTTACTTGATAGATCGGGATTTTTTCTTTTATTTACTTGATAGATCGGGAAATTTTGCTATGATAAGTTAGGAAAAATACAATTAACGGGGCAAATATGATGAAAAATCCGTACTTATATAGTTATTTACCATTATTCTCTATTCTGCTTTATAGTCTCTCATTCGGCATTTTTACGGTAGGCAAGTTGATCGGCCTTTTCCAATCCATCGGCTTATATGCCGGCATGCTGGAATTTTTCACCGATATGGAAATCCGGATGTTGTTGCTGTTCGTTTCATTCCTTTGTTTCTTCATGATGTTTTCAGCATTGAAATTGGTTGGGGAAACGATTCATGAGATCGCGATGCTATTGTTTTCGAACGATTCGGAAGGCCATTCTGTAAAGGGGGCAAGAGGGGGATATGTCATCTTCTTTTTCGGTGGCCTCTTGAGCACCGTTGCCATCCAATCCTATCTTGCATTGCTGATCATTTTTGCATTATCGCTATTTTGTTCTTTTGTCTATACAGTATATAAAATGAGCCAATATACTTCTTTGGCCGGCATGATTGGCCTCATCGTATTTGAAATTGTTTTTTGGGCGGTTTTTCTTGCGGCAGTCCTCTTTGTATGTCTAAAACTGTACAATGGGATTTTGGCGAGCTTGCCTTTTGCAAATTAGATTGGTACGGGCTGTCTTCAATGGGGCAGCCTTTTTTAGTTGCATAGATATCATTCCAAAGAAAATGGTTCAGTGCGGTTCATTCGAAAGTCAAACTTTCCAATTAATATTCTGACCGGCATAATCAAAAAAGAGCGGGAAAGAAACTCGCTCTTTTTTCATTGGTTCATAATGCGGTTGAAGATTTTGAAATGGATTTGCGCCTTTTCAAGCTGTTGCATCGATTTTGGCTGGTCATATCCGAGCCAGACGGCAGCGGTGTATTCGTTCGATAAGCCGGCCAGCCAAAAGTCCCGATAGTCATTGGTTGTTCCTGTTTTCGCACCAATATACGATGAATTTGCAAAAATTCCCTTTCCCGTTCCGCTTCTGACCACTTCGCCCAAAAGCGTCCGCATATATTGGACCGTTTGTTCAGACCATATTTGTTTCCGTTCCGTTGGCCATTGATACAATATATTTCCATCCTGATCGGTCACTTTCCGTATGGCATGGGCTCTTGTGTAACTTCCGTCAATAAAACTTGTATACGCATCGGCCATCTCCAGGGCGGTTACCCCGTATGTGAGCCCTCCCAATGCGGCTGAATAATTTTTATCCTTTTCCTCAATGGACTCGAAACGGAATTGGTTCAAGTATTGAAAAGCCGTGTCGATTCCCACCTTGGTGAACAGCCTCAAAGCGGCTGTGTTTAAGCTGTATTTAAAGGCGGTCGCAATCGTCACATTGCCGTAGACTGCGCCCCCGTAGTTTTGCGGGCAGAAATTGCCGATGCAAATGTTTCCTCCACTTACTATGGATGAAGGGGAATAGTTTGCCGTTTCAAAAAGCGGCGCATATACGATTAATGGTTTAAAGGATGAACCCGGCTGTCTCGGTGCTTGATAAGCCCGATGGAAGTCGAATTTTTTATAATCCTTCCCACCATAAATACTTACAATTTCACGATTGCTATTATCAATGACGACAGCGCTTGCTTGCAAGTTGTTTTGGACCGACAAAAAAGAGTCGATGGCTTTCTCATCCCCGTCCTGCTTTTGAGGATTCAAAGCCGTATGTATAATGATGCCGGAATGAAGCAGTTCATTGATTCTTTCATCCAATTCCTTCTGGACCACTTTTTTTGCGTCCGGGGTAGCTTTCCGCAATCTGTCCGCATATCCTTCATTTTCCGCAATCAATTCTTTCAGTTCATGCAAGACGTAAGTGCTGTAAGCGGGGAACTTCTGGGTTTTCCTCTTGATATTCAGTCGAATCGGTTCGTTTTTATATGTATTCGCTTCATCGGCCGTGATGATATTTTCTTTGGCCAGCAAGTCAATCAATCGCTCTTGCCGCGCTTTTGTATTCCCGAAATTGGTCACCGGATCATAAAGGGATGGATTGTTCGGAATGGCCGAAATGAATGCAATTTCCGCCACGGACAAATCCTGCAAAGGCTTATTGAAATAGTACGTTGCCGCACCGCCGATTCCATACACTTGATTGGCAAAATACATTTCATTTAAATACATTTCTAAAATTTTGTCTTTGTCATACATCTTTTCTAATTCATAGGCATAAAAGATTTCCATTAATTTTCGTTCATAGGTTTTCTCTTCTGATAAATAAAGCGACCGGACAAGCTGCTGGGTAATGGTGCTGCCCCCTTGCCGGATGGAATTTTGTCCCGCATTGGCGATAACCGCCCTCATGATGGCGCTGAAGTCGAAGCCGATGTGCTGATAAAAATCCCGATCCTCGCTTAATATAAACAGTTGTTTGACGATTTCAGGCATCTCATTTAATGGAGTAGGGACCCTCCATTCGACGTAATCCTCATTAAAAAGACTTCCATTTCGGTCCAACATTCTAACGGGAAGCTGGGTTTGGGTTTCAGGAAGTTGGACTTGTTCTTCGATTTGCTGTTGTTGGGTTTTTGCCTGGTCCACTTCTTCCCATATTTTCTCCCCCAACAGATAGAGGAGAGGGAAGAAAGCGATAATGATAAGATAACCAAAAAATTGCTTCACGATGATTCCTCCTCGGCTCCTACAAGAAAGGATACCATAATTTCCAACAGAACAGTTCCGCTTTATTGCATGACACAAAAGTATTTCTCTTTGGGAAATTGTTAAAATAATAAGAGATGAAAGGGAAAATGCCAAATTAGCAGAAAAAATGATCGTTTTATGGTAAACTGATACGAGGAAAATGAAGTCATGACTTTGATTTTATTTATAAAGGAGAAGAAGAAATGTACCCACAATTAACGAAGGAATTAAACCCTGGAGAAATTTTGGTGGAAATGAAAACGACAATGGGCTCAATAAAAATAAAATTGTTCCCGGAACATGCGCCAAAAACAGTGGAAAACTTTTTGGGCCATGCCAAGTCGGGTTATTATGAAGGAATTATTTTCCATCGTGTCATTAAGGATTTTATGATCCAAGGCGGAGATCCAACCGGAACAGGAATGGGCGGGGAATCCATCTGGGGACAACCTTTTGAAGATGAATTCCATCCTGAATTGTTCAATTTGCGCGGAGCATTATCAATGGCCAATGCAGGACCAAACACGAACGGTTCACAGTTCTTTATCGTGCAAATGCCATATGTGCCGGCGGACATGGTTGCCCAAATGGAACAGGCCGGTTTCCCGAAAGAAATCATTGAGGAATACGCACGGGTTGGGGGTACCCCTTGGTTGGATTATAAACATACTGTATTCGGTCAAGTGGTGGAAGGCATGGATGTAGTGGACAAAATTGCGGAGGTGGAAACGGATTTCCGCGATAAACCGTTGGAAGATGTCAAAATTTTATCAATCACAGTGATCGAATAATATGACGGAAAGAAGTGATGAAGGTGAATCACCTTTTATTATACGGCGACTTTTTATATTTCCCGGAAGATAAAATGGCCTATATTCCGGCCGCGGTTGAAATGGTCTTTCTGTTCCTGCTCTGTTTTGCGGTTTTCTTTGCAGTGAAACAATTTTCAAAAAGACAGGAAATGAAAACGAAAGAGCTGGAAGAGCGGATTTTGAAAGAAAGAGAAAAAAATAAGGAAAATCATATAGAACTCAAATAATTTGAAAGGCTGTCCGTAAAACATTTCGGACAGCCTTTTCAAATTGCTCTATATTTAGGAAATATTCCAATGGTATGTAACAACAAGAAAATCTCCTTAATTTTCCAAACTCTTTTTTTGGTGGTATTTTATTAATGAAAAATTTAAAAATATTACATAGGAAATAGTTACAGCAACGGTTATTAAGATGAACCCTTTCCACCCCAGATGATGATAGACGGGAGCGACAAGAGTGCTTCCGGATGCAACCCCGATGTAATAAGCAACCAAATAAAGGCTGGATGCGCTTCCTTTCAAATGGGTCGCGGTTTTGCCCACACTTGCGGCAGTTAATGAATGGGCTGTGAAAAAGCCGAAACAAACCACACACAAACCAAACAATACGACAAAGAGAGAAGAATGCAATGTGCACAATACGCCGAAAGAAAGAAAGAAGATCGCAAAGGTCCGCACTTTTTCTAATGTGAATTTATTTGAGAGCCAGCTTGCAATCGGTGCTCCAATAATCCCGAAGGCATAGGCAAAATACAAAAAGGAAATGGAGTCCAGGGACATGGAAAAAGGCGGTTGTGCCAATTGGAACGGAAGGTACGTCCACGTTCCGGTAAATGTGATTTGCAATACGATTCCCAATCCAAATAACAGAAGTAAAATCGGGTTATTTAGATGATAACCGAAACCTTTCAAATCTTCCAAAAAACTTACTGCACTTGGGACGAAAAATTTCGATTTTGGCAAAGCGATGAGCACAAAAATAAACACGCAAATGCCAAAAATCATAATGATTGTAATGGCTGATTGCCAACTATAAGTTTCTGAAAGATTCCCCGCAAGAAACCGTCCGATCATCCCGCCAAGCGCATTTGTAGAAATATAGATGGATGTGGCCAGATTCCGCACTTTCGATTCGATTTCCTCTCCGATATAGGCAAGGGATGCAGCAGGCACTCCGGCCAAAGTGAATCCTTGGATAAATCGCAAAAGGGAGATCACCCAGTATTTTTCAACAAAAAGCATGACAAGAAATGGAAGAATCGATAAAAGGACGGAAAGTTTGATGAATACGACTCGTCCATTTCTGTCGGAAAAAAACCCTAAAACAATCAGCCCGAAAATCAGGGACAACGTTGCCAGTGACATGGTCAAGCTGGAGTACGTCACTGAAATGGAAAACTCTTTTTCGAATACAGGAATGAGCGGTTGAAAGGAATAAAAGCTTGCAAAAATGAAGGTTGATGCCAACCCGAGGCTTGCAACGATGCGCCAGTAGCCGGCCTCATTCAATTGATACCCCTTTGTTTCCATTTGTGAACACCCTCTTTTTATACTTCAACGGACACGGTCGAAAATGTGTGCCAAGTTTCCAATGTTATTTTCCGGTTCCGAATGGCAGCCATAGCGATAATTGAGGGAAGAGGATGACGACGATCAAGTATGCAATCATCAATACAATGAATGGAATTACGCCCCGAACGACTTCCCCCAATTTTTCTTTCGCAACACCCGCAACGACGAACAAGTTTAAACCAACTGGAGGTGTGATCATACCAAGTTCCAAGTTGATTACCATGATAATGGCGAAGTGATATAAATCGATACCGAAATGTTTTAATATCGGTAATAAAATTGGCAAAGTGATCAAAATAATCGATACCGCTTCCAAGAACATTCCCAAAATGAAAAACAGGAAGTTAACGATTAACAAGAATACCCATTTGTTCATGTCACTTTCCGCAATCCATTGACCGACTTTATGAGGGACTTGTTCGTTTGTCATATATAAACCGAATAATGAGGCAGCTCCGATAATAAGGAAAATCATCGCTGTTACGTTAATGGATTCAACCATCACATGGCGGAAATCTTTCCAGCTCAACTCACGGTAAATGAAAATAGAAACGATGAGTCCGTAAACGACCGCAATCACGGCAGATTCTGTTGGAGTGATAACTCCTTTGTAGATAGTGCCTAAAATTAATACCGGTAATAATGCACCCCAAATGGCTTTCAACGATTTTCTTCCGCGTTCTTCCCAAGTGGCTTTTTGGTCACCTTGATATCCTTGCTTTTTCGCATAAACGATGGCAGCGACAATCAGAACGGCAAGCAAGCCCAAACCAGGGATAACGCCAGCCATGAATAATTTTCCGATTGATTCCTCGGCGGTGATACCGTAGATAATGAGAGGGACGCTTGGAGGAATCAAAATACCGAGCGTTCCGCCGGCGGCAACCAATCCGTAAGCATATCTTTTATTATATCCTGCTGAGATGAGGGCGGGAATCATGATCGAACCAATGGCAGCGGCCGTTGCCGGAGATGAACCGGAAATGGCGGCGAAAATCCCGCAGGCCAGGATCGTTACAACGGATAATCCTCCTGGCAGATGCCCGACCCATGAACGCAATGCTTCAATCAAATATTTTGAAATTCCGCCGCGGGCCATAATGGCACCTGCAAGTACGAATCCGGGGATGGCCATCATTGGAAAGGAATCGAGTGCGGTAAACATCCGTTGAGGCATCATGTTCATATTAAAATCGGACATAAATAACATTAAAATGGTAGATAAGGCCAAACTGATTGCTATAGGAACCCGCAAGAATACTAATATAAAGAAACTAATTAAGAGGGTTAGCATATTCTTCATCCTTTCTACGCAGAATGTTTACCAACCGTTCGATAAATCGAAGCAAGAAAAGCACTCCTGAAATTGGTAGTATCAGGTAAACAATCCACATAGGGATGCCCACTTCAAGAGATACCATTCCAGAATTGAGTCGAGCAGAGACCAGATTCCATCCGTAATATGTATAAATCAGACAGAATATAATGCTCAACGCGGTTGCTACAAGATTGAGAATATATTTTCCGGCAGGGTTTAAACGGTCGTATAAAATATCCACTTGAATGTGCTGATTGTGTTTTAATGCCATACCGAAGCCCAGGAAAGTGCCCCAAATGATTGAATATCTTGCCACCTCTTCAACCCATGCCTGGGGATGGTTTAAAACATATCGCATAAATACTCCGTAGAAGATTAAGAGGACACCGGCGCCAAAAAAAAGACCCGAGAAGATTTCCTCAAACCAAGCCCAAATTTTCATTAACACTTTCAATTGTCTCAACTCCTTTATTTTAAAGTGAAAAAAGAGGGAGTGCCGAAATGCATCGACACTCGAATCGTTAGGGAAAAGATTGTGTTTCAGGGAATTTTTTATTCAGCTAAAGCCTTGATGCCATCAATTAATTCTTTTGTAATAACATCTTCGAATTTATCATAAACAGGTTGTAACGCTTCTTTAAGAGCTGCACGCTCTTCATCAGTCATTTCATATACTTCCACTGTGCCTAAGCTTTTGATTTTTTCGAAAGATTTTTGGTTTTCTTCAGCCGCCAAATCTTGAGCATATTTCGTAGCTTCAGCAAGCGCTTCTTCCACTTTTGCACGTAAATCTTCAGGCATTGATTCCCAGAAAGATTTGTTTACGAAAATCGCATAGTCAAGACGACCATGTTGTGTTGTAGATAAATATTTTTGAACTTCATAGAATTTCATTGTATCAAAGTTGTTGAATGGGTTTTCCGCGCCATCAACTGTTCCTTGTTGAAGAGCAGCGTAAGTTTCACCAAAGGCGATTGTCGCAGAACCTGCGCCTAATGCTTCAAATTGAGCTTCCAATACTTGTCCAGCTTGTGTACGAAATTTCAAACCTTTGAAATCTTCAGGTTTTACCAATGGATGTTTGTTGTTGGAGAAATGTTTGAATCCGTTTGGCCAGAATGCCATCCCTTTAATATCGTTTGCTGCCAATTGATCTGAGTTGAATAATTTTTGAGCCAATTCAGAATCAAAGAATTTTTGAACATGTTCTTCACTTTCGAATAAATATGGCATATCAACATATTGCCAACGTGGATCAAGTTTTACCATTTTTGTTACAGAAGGAGCGATCATATGTACGTTCCCTGATACTAACGCATCAAGTTCGTCTGCATCCCCGTATAATTGGGAAGCTGGATACACTTCAACTTTTACTTTACCTTCTGTTTTTTCATCCACTAATTGTGCAAAATAATCAGCAGCTTTACCTTTTACACTATCTTGAGCTGTTACGTGAGAGAACTTGATGACAAGCGGTTTGTCTGCAGTGTACTCATCACTAGATTTCTTGTCATCACTGCTGGAACTGTCGCCGCCACAGGCAGCAAGCGCAAGTGCCAACACCCCTAAAATCGTGGCTAATAGCCATTTCTTCATGATGTGAATCCCCCTTAAAAAGTTTGATAGTAATTTATTGTTAATAGAGCAAAAAGCTCTCTTTAACCTATTTGACATCTTTATATTTCGGAAGATTTTGAATATAGTAGTTTCCAAAATGCTGTTTATAGTAGTCATATACAGGAGAGAAACGTTTCTCCCAGTCTTTTTTCTCTTCTTCCGACAAATAATGGATTTGAATGCATCGGCAATCTTCAATTTCCTGCAGTTTTTGATCGTTCAATTCTTTTGCAATTTGCCATTGCCATTCTTGAACTTCTTCAAGAGTCTCTTTGATGAGTTCTTGATCTTCTGGTGATAATTTCTTCCAAAAATCATAATTGAAGAGCAGGAAATATCCTAAGTAACCGTGATCGGATATCGTCAAGTATTTTTGCAATGAATAGAGATTTTTGCTTGTGATGTTTGTCAATGTATTTTCTTGTCCTTCCACATCGCCTTTTTGCAGCGATTGAAAGACGGTGTTGAAATCGATTTTTCTTGGCAATGCATCAACGGTGCGATATTGTTCAGCCAAAATATCGCTTTGCATGATGCGCATTCGGATGCCTTTCAAATCTTTGTAATGTTCGATCGGCCGGGTGTCGTTGCTGATTTGTTTAAAACCGCTGTCCCATAAGCCGAGAACGATCAGATTATGTTGTTTCAACAGGTTCTTCAATTGATTTCCCGCCTTGCTTTCGGTGAACTCATGAACTTCCTCCATTGAATCAAAGGCGTAGGGAAGATCATAAACCGAAAGTTCAGGGACCAAGTCGGTCAGCTTTGAAATGGCAGGGGCAATCATTTGGATATTCCCGTTAAGGAGCGCATTCAATTCTTCCACATCTTTGTAAAGGGTTCCATTTGAGAAAACTTGAACTTCGATCCGGCCATTGGACCGTTCTTTAATGAGTTCGGCAAATTTACGGGCGGCCATTCCTTTCGGTGTATCCTCTCCGACAACATGGGAGAAACGGATGACAAGCCGCTCATCTTCACTCAGTTGCTCCAAATCTTCGGGATAATCATCATACTGAGTGCATGCAAGCGTTAGAAATGGAATCGCTAACAAAATACAATACATGAACACTTTTAATAAGTTTCTCATTCAAATCCTCTTTTCTAACGTTAATTTCATGTTAATTGAAAAATGAAAATTCTCAATATTATGGTGTTAATGAACATTTTGTTCTTTTTGGTATACAACAGTTATTCTGGAATAACGACTGTTATAATACATGTGCGGGTAAAAAAATAAGAGCATTTTGAGCTCTTATCAAAGAGAATAATATTTGGTTGGACGGCCGACTGTACCGTATTTTAAATCGATTTTCACTTCGCTGATACTTGCGAGATAGTCCAAATATTTTCTTACAGTGACCCTCGCCATGCCCGTAATTTGAGCCAACTGTTCAGCGGTCACCGGTTCGTTGATTTCCTTCAACTTGTCGGTGATTTGTTTCATCGTGATTTCATTAAGTCCTTTTGGAAGTTCCTTCTGTGTCTCAAAAGAAGTAGTGCCATAATATTCGTCAATGTCATCCTGTTTCAATTCGTCTTTCGTGGTCAATTTCTTTCGGGAGCGGGCGTAATTTTCCAATGCTTGTTGGAATCTCTCCAGGCGGAACGGTTTCACCAAATAATCGAAAGCTCCCAAACGCGTCAATTCTTGAACGGTTTTTGCATCTCGTGCTGCCGTAATCATAATGATGTCAACCGGGAGGCGTTCATTTCGAATTTTGTAAAATAGCTCCAGTCCGGAAATATCCGGCAAATACATATCCAAAAGGATTAAATCGGGCATTTTTTCCTTGATTTCCTGATAGGCTTGTTCACCTGATTGAGCTTCTCCGGCGAGGGAAAACCCCTTTGTTTTCATTAGAAAACTTTTGTTTACTTCGAGTACCATTGGATCATCTTCCACAATCAAGACCCGAATATCTTTCATTGTTCATTCCTCCCAACTTGTACAATCATCGTTGTTCCGACACCCACTTCCGAAAACACTTGAATTGTTCCATGATTTGATTCGACAATTTGTTTTACCAACGCCAATCCGATTCCATGGCCAGCTTTATTTTTCGTTGTAAAACCATAGTCAAAAATCCGCTCCACCGGTTTTTGAATTCCTGCTCCATTGTCCTGAACTTCGATATATAAGTAATGTTTGTCCCCTTGGATGAGGATATCCACAAACTTTTCTTCTTTTGATAGACAAGCTTCCATGGCATTATCCAGCAGATTTCCGATGATGGTGATCAAGTCGCCGCTGGAAAAACCGGTAACATAATCAAATAAGTAAGAATCGTCGCTTAAGGTGAGTTCCACCCCCAGCTCCTTCGCTCTTGAAAATTTGCCTATGAGCAATCCTTGAATGGAATAGTCTTGAATTTTGTCTTTAATTTTTTGGAAGACACTTTCTTCATCGGTAATTTCATCCAATATTAAACTGATGGCTTCTTCATTCCGGTTGAGTTGAATCAACCCCGCAATACTGTGCAGGCGGTTGAGAAATTCATGGTGTTGGGCTCGGAGGGTGTCAACAAGCGTTTTTACCCCAGTCAATTCTTCCGCTAATGTATGCGCTTCTTTCCGGTCAGTGATGACAATGAGGGAACCGGCGTTTTTATCATGAATTTTTAATGGGAAGATGCGGACCAGATACATCTGGTTAAACATTGACAGCGGCCGGTAACCATCCTGCTTTTCTATATGTTCTTCTCCTAACCAAGTATTCTGAAACACTTCTTTCAAAGTTCCTCTTTTTCCAAAAAAATGGGTATATTTTCTTGCCAAATGGTTCATATACGTAATATTGCCTTTGCCATCCGTGGCAAGAAGCCCGACGTCCATCGCCTGCATAATGGCGGAACGTTCCTCCACAATACGGGCAATTTCGGAAGGTTCCAGATTTAATGTTTGCCGTTTGATATGATTGGCGATCAATATGGATCCAACAAGACCGATCAATAATCCCCAAAATAAAGAGATGTATATATCCGATTGATACTCTTCGACTAAATGTTGCCACTTCGGAGTTATGATTCCGACGGTGATCACCCCGACTTGTCTTGTAGCCTCGGGATTCATGATCGGTACGAATGCGCGGATGGAAAAACCTTGTACCCCAAAAGCTTTTGATATGTACTCGTGTTGGGAATATGCCGCATTTTTCATTATTTCTTCGTTAATGGTTCCGATTCTGCTTTCCGATGGGTGGGAATAACGGACACCTTTCATATCGAAAATCACGATGTAGTCCACATCGGTTGCTAAACGGACCCGTTCCGCAATCGGCTGGATGACTTCAAATCCTTTTTCCGTCCCGACCGTTGTCTGAACTTCTTCCAATTGGGCGACGGTTCGGGCGATGGCGATTGCCCGTGATCCAAACTCTTTCTCAAAGGCGCCGGCAATATTGTGAATCATGATGGCCCCGCTTGTCATAATGGAAAACAGCACAATTACAAAAGAAAATAAGAACATTGTTGTACGAAGAGGCAATTTCTTTCTCATCACGTCTTTGATTGTAATAACCCCATTTTCAAGTAATTTTTGAATAATTAGAAATTCGTTTTTTTATCATTATAATATAAATGGAAGGTAGAACAATAGTAACATAATAATGGGAATAAAATGAAAACATCATTTTCTGCACAGAGAAAATGATGTTTTTTCTATTAAACGTTATATTAAGATAAAGCTTTTTTGAAACGTTCCACGCCTTCTTTGACTGTTTCAAACGGACATGCCAGGTTGATGCGGAGGTAACCGCGGCCTGCTTCGCTATATTTTGTTCCTGGCTCCAATGCCAGTTTCCCTTTATTTAAGAGACGATCCATCATTTCTTCTTCGGAAAGCCCTGTTCCACGATAGTCGATCCAAACGAGGTAAGAGGCTTGCGGGCGGATGACCCTAACGCCATCCAATTGATTTAATTCTTGTTCTAAGTATTGGATGTTTCTGGAAACGTATTGAATCATTTCATCCAGCCATTCTTCGCCTTTTTCATACACCGCTTGAACTCCCGCAGCGGCAAGGGCATTCCAATCATCCAACCCATGGGCCGCTTTGTTTCTGAGTATCGCATTTCTCAATTTTGGATTTTCCGCCACAATCATTGCCGCATGAAGCCCGGCCAGGTTGAAAGTTTTGGTTGGGGCAATGCAGGCAACAATTTTTGCCTGATCGGCACCTTCCACCGTCATTGTCGGGATGTGTTGGTGTCCGTCAAACACAATGTCTGCATGGATTTCATCGGAAATGAGCAGCACATCGTATTTGATGCATAGATAAACGAGTTTTTCCAGCGTCTCTTTTGACCAAACGACTCCTCCTGGATTATGAGGGCTGCATAACACATACGCTTTTACCCCTGATTTAAAGGCCTCTTCTAATTTATCAAAGTCATATTCGTAAATTTGGTCTTCGCTTTCCGTTAAATCGCATTCCACGACTTCCAGTTTCAGTCCTTTTGGAATGTTGAAGAACGGAGGATATACCGGAGTGGATATGCATACTTTATCTCCCGGTTCCGTGAAAGTTTCAAGAATAGTTGCAATTGCTGGAACGACCCCGCTGTGGAAAATCAACGCTTCTTTATTGATATGCCAATTGTGGCGGCGTTTGAACCATTGTTGAATGGCTTCTTTGCACGCATCGCTTATGTAGGAGTATCCAAAAATTGGATGATCCAATCGTTTTTTGATGGCGTCAATCGCCACTTGCGGAACGGCAAAGTCCATATCCGCCACCCACATTGGCAAAACATTGTCTATATCTTCCACAGCGTACTTTGCGCGATAGCGATCTTTAAATTTGTCCCATTTCAAACTGCTGGTATTTCTTCTTTCATATATTTCATCAAAGCTAAAAGTCACGATTACCACTCTTTCCTATTTAATTTTTATCTTTAAATATAATGATTATATGATATCATAAGAAGGAAAATATAGAATAATGCAAGGTGAAATTGTGGAGAACGTATTAATGAACAAAAAGGCCAAGCTCGCTTTAATGAAATGGGATCCTTTTCAAATTGGAGAAGATGCATATGAGCTTGAATCGAGCGATGTCATTCTTGCTTTGCAAGAAATCGATGATCCGACAGAGCTCGCACGGGTGATCCAAAAAGTGTACGAGCAATCCTTTGAAATCTGGATTCCTTTCGAAGATTGCGTTGAAATGGCATACCAATTGATAGCGATTAAATTTGAAGCTAAAAGTATTATATAAAAAAGTGTCTTTTGTTGTAAGAGACACTTTTAATTTTTTGTAATTTTTCAACTATTTTACAGATTCAGGAGCTCGTCAGGTATTGGGGAAATTTGGTTGAAACATATAAAGTTGGAAGTTTTTTTCAAAATAGGGTGATTCTTTGTTCCGTATACATTCATTATGTTATAATTTAACATGATATATATATGTAAGTGAAAGAAAGTAGGAACAAACATGAAAAAAAAATATAAAGTAGGTGACGTTGTAACGGGAAAGGTGACAGGGATTCAACCGTACGGAGCTTTTGTGGCATTGGATGAAGAAACGCAAGGTCTTGTACACATTTCTGAAATTACTTACGGTTACGTTCGGAACATAGAAGATTTTTTTAAAATTGGCGACGAAATTCAAGTGAAAATTCTTGATATAGATGAACGTAACGAAAAAATCAGCTTATCTACCCGTGCACTGCAAGACCCACCACAAAAGAAAGTGGAAAAGAATCCAAAGAAATCTTTACAGGAACGTTTAAATGAACAAGATGCAAATGGATTCCAAACATTGAAAGAAAAACTTCAAGATTGGATCGAAAGAGGACAATAAAAAAATCCCAAAAGCGATGGCGCTTTTGGGATTTTTTATTCTTTCATTTTTCTTAACCGGTATTGCAAGTTTTGCCTTGTCATGCCCAAGGCTTGGGCAGTTTTTGTAATATTGCCTTCGTTCATTTTTAATGCATGATGCAAATAATATTTTTCGGCCTCTTTCAAATATTCGTTTAATGGCAGCAATTCTTTGTTCGGCTGAAGGAGGAAAAAATCCGGTTTTTTGATTTTTTCATTTTGCTGCTGCAATTTAAATCGGAAATGAAGAGGCAGCATTTCATAGGTAACGTACTTTTCGTTTGTAATCATTGATGCGATTTCATCCAACAATAGTTCCAATTCTTTCAGATTTCCTGGCCAGTCGTATTCCAGAAACATTTCCATTACATCATCCGCAAGTCCCTGGATGTTTGAATTGAAACGTTCCCGGTGCCTTGAAAAGTAATCATCGACGAAAGGTTTAATGTCTTCTTTTCGTTCGCGTAATGCGGGTATAGAAATACTCATGGAAGCAAAATAATAATATAAGTCTTTGAGCAATTGTTTGTTGCTGATCAAATCAATCGGGTCTCCTCCCACACTGCCGATTAGCATATGTTTTTCCGGGGGCATCCCCTTTAACAGTTTCAGCAATTCCTTTTGATCTTCAAGGGTATAAAATTCGAGGCGCTCAAAGAAAAAGGTGTAAGATTTGTCCTGTTTTAAATATGTTTTTAATCTTTCGATTTGATTCGGCCTTCTGCTGAAAAGGGTGACAAACTCATCGTTTTTCGGCTGAAGTTCGTGATGGATTCCTTCCGCGATCAAATCCTTTCCTGTCCCGGATTCCCCGATCAGCAATACAGGGATTCGGGCACGGGCAGCTTTTTTGGCGTTTTCTTTCACGATTTGCATCGGTTCCGATATTGCTGTGATGACGTCAAAGGTCAATGGTTCTCCATATCTGCGCAGTGGCTGGTAAATCAATTTTTCCAGGGAGGTAATGTCCCGGGCGAATTCAATGGCTCCTATGAGTTTTTCACCGTCGAAAATCGGGTACGTATCATTAATAGTAGTAATTTCATGCCCATATCTGTTCCAATAGGTTTGTTTTACATTCATTTCCTTGATGCCGGTTTTTAAAACACGGAGCAGGGCACTGTCATTGGAGCGGAATGCAAAAAGTTCCAAAATGGAACGATCGGAAATATCTTCAATATCAAATCCTTCAATTTCTTTCATTTTTTGATTGTACAAAATTGTACGTCCTTCCGCGTCTACCGCATGAATGCCGACTGAAACATGTTCAACCGCGAATTCATATAGTTTTAGCAGCTGTTCATCATTGAAAGACATCGATAACACCTCAAAAAAATTTTTTACGATACTGTAATAAATATTGAAAAATGCAACAATATTTTGCATTATTATTATATACGATTATTTAATTAGTGCAAATATTCTTTGCACTATAAATTTTAAAGGAGGAGTAATAGTGATTCCCTACAAACATGAACCACTAACAGATTTTTCAATTGAAGAAAATCGCCAAAAGTATCTTGATGCTTTGAAAAAAGTGGAAAGTGAATTAGGTAAGGATTATCCTTTGATTGTTGGCGGAGAAAGAATAACAACGGAAGATAAAATCGTTTCTTATAATCCGGCAAATAAAACAGAAGTAGTTGGCCGCGTTTCAAAAGCGAATAAAGAAATCGCTGAAAAAGCGATGCAAATTGCGGATAAAACGTTCAATACTTGGAAAAAAGTCGATCCTGTAATCCGTGCGGAAGTTTTATTCAAAGCCGCAGCCATCGTACGTCGCCGTAAATTTGAACTGTCTGCATGGTTGACAAAAGAAGCGGCTAAGCCTTGGGTACAAGCGGATGCAGACATTGCAGAAGGTATCGATTTCTTGGAATACTATGGACGCCAAATGTTGGAGTTGGCTAAAGGAAAACCGGTGGAATCAGATCCGGGAACAATTAATAAATATGTATATATTCCATTAGGTGTCGGTGTTGTCATTTCACCATGGAACTTCCCGTTTGCCATCATGGTGGGAACAACAGTGGCAGCGATGGTTACCGGCAATACAGTGCTATTAAAACCGGCTTCCACAACGCCAATCATTGCTTATAAGTTTATGGAAATTCTTGAAGAAGCGGGTATGCCTCCAGGTGTCGTAAACTACATTCCTGGCCCTGGTTCAGAAGTGGGCGATTATTTGGTGGATCACCCTCGTACACGCTTCATCAGTTTTACAGGTTCCCGCGATGTGGGTATTCGCATCAACCAGCGCGCTGCAGCCGTTAATGAAGGCCAAATTTGGCTCAAACGCGTGATTGCGGAAATGGGCGGTAAAGATTCAATCGTTGTGGATGATGCGGAAAACGCGGATTTGGAATTGGCGGCACAATCCATCGTGGCGAGCGCTTTCGGATTCAGCGGCCAAAAATGTTCCGCATGCTCCCGCGCCATCATTGTAGGCGACGAAGCGTACAATAAAGTGGTTGAACGTGTTGCGGAATTGACAAATGAACTTATTGTGGGCGATCCTGCAAACGTGGAAACATATGTAAACCCTGTTATCGATGCAGGTGCATTCAAGAAAATCACTGAGTACATTGAAATCGGTAAAAAAGAAGGCCGCTTAGTTGCTGGCGGACAATATGATGATTCGAAAGGTTATTTCATCCATCCGACAGTTTTTGCTGATGTGGATCCAAACGCTCGCATCATGCAGGAAGAAATCTTTGGTCCGGTTCTTGCAATGACGAAAGCGAAAGATTTTGATGAAGCGATTGAAATCGCAAACAACACGGTTTATGGATTGACAGGCGCTGTCATTTCAAATAATCGCTTCCATTTGCAAAAAGCTGCGGAAGACTTCCATGTAGGTAACTTGTATTTCAACCGTGGATGTACAGCAGCCATCGTCGGTTATCAGCCATTTGGAGGATTCAACATGTCAGGTACAGACTCCAAAGCCGGCGGTCCGGATTACTTGCTTCTTCATATGCAAGCCAAAACCCTTTCTGAAACATTGTAATAAAAACAACAAGCAGGCGTTTTTGAGCGCCTGCTTTATTTTTTTGAAAAATGTATTCTAAATGAAAAATAGGGTAAATAAATTAATGAATGACTTATATAATAAAATGGTTGTACCAATGGAAGGACATTATTAAAATGGGAATTGCCTAGTACCATTAACATGTTTTGTGACAAATATGTTAATATGAAAGTAAGGATTGTTCTTAAAAAAATAATAAATAATTGAGTTAAAAGAGGCGAGTAGGTATGGCTGAAAATGTTAATCTTCTAACTTCTACGCAGGAAGTGATTAAAGAGGCATTATACAGGCTTGGATATGATGAAGCGATGTATGAATTATTGAAAGAACCGCTTCGCGTGTTGAAGGTGCGCATCCCGGTAAAAATGGATGATGGGACAACAAAAGTATTTACCGGCTACCGCGCCCAACATTCCGATGCTGTGGGGCCAACAAAAGGGGGTATACGTTTCCATCCGGATGTAACTGAAGATGAAGTGAAAGCGCTTTCTATGTGGATGACATTAAAATGCGGGATTGTTGATTTGCCGTATGGCGGAGGAAAAGGCGGTATCGTTTGCGATCCTCGGCAAATGTCCATGGGGGAACTTGAACGATTGAGCCGCGGTTATGTCCGTGCAATCAGCCAAATTGTCGGTCCGACGAAGGATATCCCGGCTCCGGATGTATTTACGAATGCGCAAATCATGGCTTGGATGATGGACGAGTATAGCCGGATTGACGAATTCAATTCCCCTGGATTCATCACAGGAAAACCGATTGTTTTAGGTGGTTCACAAGGACGCGACCGGGCAACGGCAGAAGGGGTAACCATTGTCATTCAGGAAGCGGCGAAAAAGCGAGGAATTGATATCAAAGATGCCCGGGTAGTCATTCAAGGATTCGGAAATGCCGGCGGTTTCTTGGCGAAATTCATGAGCGACTTGGGTGCAAAAGTCATTGGGATTTCCGATGCTTACGGCGCCTTATACGATCCGGACGGTCTGGATATCGATCATCTGCTTGATCGCAGAGACAGCTTTGGTACCGTAACAACACTGTTTGAGAATACCATCACGAATAAAGAATTGCTGGAATTGGACTGCGACATACTTGTTCCGGCGGCAATCGAAAACCAAATTACCGCTGAAAATGCACCAAATATTAAAGCGAAAATTGTTGTGGAAGCGGCCAATGGTCCAACGACGACAGAAGCTACAAAAATCCTTACTGAACGCGGCATTTTATTGGTGCCGGATGTATTGGCATCCGCAGGCGGCGTAACTGTTTCCTACTTCGAATGGGTTCAAAATAACCAAGGCTACTATTGGTCCGCTGAAGAAGTGAAAGAAAAATTGCGCGAAAGAATGGTGAACGCCTTCGAAAATGTTTATCAAACAGCACAGAGCCGAAATATTGATATGCGGCTTGCCGCTTACATGGTCGGTGTTCGCCGCACAGCCGAAGCCTGCCGATTCCGCGGCTGGGTATAATGAACAATTGAATCGGAATCAGATGAGCTTCTAACAGTTTGTAACACCATTTTTCTTTGATGAAAAATGGTGTTATTCGCTTATTTTTGGTGGAATTGTCAATTGATACTTTTGCAAAAAGGAGAGAGGTTGGATGAACAGCTTTACGTTTAAAAATCCGGTTCGTTTATATTTTGGGAAAGGGGAGATCCGCCAATTAAAAAAAGAGTTGCCGAGGTACGGACGAAATATCCTTTTGGTATATGGCGGCGGAAGCATAAAAAGAAATGGGATCTATGATGAAGTCATTTCAATTTTGAATGAACTTGATTTAAACATCTTTGAGTTAGGCGGTGTGGAACCAAATCCAAGAGTGGAAACAGCAAGGAAAGGCATCGAGATTTGCAAACGGGAATCCATCGATTTTGTCCTTGCAGTCGGCGGAGGTTCCGTCATTGATTGTTCGAAACTGATTGTCGCCGGAGCCAAGCTTGAGGAAGACCCGTGGAAAATCGTCACAAATCAAGTACCAGTGAAGGATGCATTGCCGCTGGGGACGGTGTTGACGCTGGCTGCAACCGGTTCGGAAATGAACGCCAATTCCGTTATTACGAATGGAGCAACAAAAGAAAAATACGGCTGGTCAAGCGGCAAGGTGTTTCCAAAATTCTCGATACTCGATCCAACTTATACAATGACGGTGCCGAAAGACCAAACGGTGTATGGCATTGTCGATATGATGTCCCATGTATTCGAACAATATTTCCATGATGCGGAAAATACATTAATCATGGACGAACTGTGTGAAGGGGTGCTCAGAACCGTAATTGAAACGGCACCGAAGTTGGTGGAGGATTTGGAAAACTATGAATTGCGGGAGACGATTTTGCTTTCCGGAACAATCGCCTTGAATGGAATGCTCTCAATGGGTTCGGAAGGGGATTGGGCAACCCATGAAATTGAACATGCTGTTTCAGCCGTTTATGATATTCCCCATGGCGGCGGACTTGCCATCCTGTTCCCGAACTGGATGAAACATGTCATGCATGTCAATCCCGCCCGTTTTGCCCGCCTTGCAACAAAAGTATTTCAGGTGGATCCTTCAAATAAATCTGATGAAGAAATTGCATTGGAAGGCATTGAGCGTCTGAAAGCGTTTTGGACAACTCTAGGAGCCCCAAGCCGGTTGAAAGATTACGGCATTGATGATTCGAAGCTGGATGTTTTAGTGGGAAAAGCGATGGCGAACGGTCCGATTGGCACCTTTAAAGTGCTTGATGAAGAAGATGTCAGGGAAATTTTTAGAATGTCCCTATAAAATAGCGGCAGGCTGTCCGAAGGCGGAAAGTTTTCGGGACAGCCTTTTTGTGCGATAAAAATCCGATCCATCATGATGAGTCGACTTATTAATCTTGCCTTTTTATTCATTTGGCGAACCTTCTGAATTCAAATGATGGTTCCATTCGGAGATATCGTCATCTTTATCGAAGGAAAGGGTCACTTTTGTAACGCCTTTTTGGGCTAAAATTAATTCGACCAAGTGATCCCGGACTTGATCCAAATATTCAAGGGAGAGCTTCGGATCTGTCTCTGCGATGAGTTCTACATGAAGGAATTCCCCTTCTTTTACGACTTCGAGCCGTTCAATATCTTTCACATGGGGATCTTTCATCACCAAGTTTCCGATATGAATCAGCATCTCTTCGTCAGTTTCGCCGATCGCGCCGCGGGCATTATCAAGAAATACCTTTCCAACCACAAAGAACATCATCCCTCCGATGATTATGGATACTAAACCTTCCAATTCATGAAAGCCCGTGTAATAGGCGATAATGATGGCTAAAAATGCAAGCACATTACCTGAGGTTGCGACGGCATCTTCCATCCATACCAGTTTGGTCGCGGGTTTTGCCCGTTTTAGATATGCGACCGATTTTGGTATTGCTGTAAAGATCGACGCTGATTGTCCCACTTCATGTAAAATTTCCTTCGCCGCTTTTTGTAAAACAAAGCCTTCTAAAATCGTACCCAACAATAATACTCCAAGAGGAAGCAGGATTTCTCCCGATTGTTCGTTCGGATGCAAGAAATGATGCAATCCTTCTTTCACCGTTTCATATGAAAGAATGGCAACGACGATCACCGCTCCCAAACAAACGAGGTTTACGACCCGGCCAAATCCGTTTGGAAACTGTTTTGTCGGCGCTTTTTTCGATAAAGCCGAGCCGATAAAAACGAAAAATTGGTTTGCTGCATCTCCCAACGAGTGCATCATTTCCGCAAACATTGCTACATTTCCGGTAAAAAAATAAGCGACCCCTTTGATGCTTCCCAATAATAAATTGACAATAGCCGCAGATAATGACGGTTTATTTCCGTTTTTCAGTAGTTTGATAATTTCTTTCATTGATTTCCTCCGAATGTTTTATGATAAAATTTCAATTTCGATTTTTTGGATATAGGGCAGAGCCTGGAAGGTGTCAAAAACCGTATAAGTATTTTCCTTTAATAAAGTAGAAAAACGGATCACTACATCGTAATTAAGATTATCGCCTGTGATTCGAATATTATCAATAACCATTTCCTGATCTTCCATGAACTTCAATAAATCCTCGATATTTTCCTTTTTTGGAATGCGGGCTTTCAAGTAAAGTTCACGCATCCGGATGCGCTTTGGCCCAATTTTCATCAGGAACGGTGCAACCACTTTAATCCCGACAACAACGATTATTACCGTAGTTACCGCTTCTAAATAAAATCCTGCGCCAACAGCAATTCCAATTCCGGCTGCTCCCCAGATAATTGCCGCGGTTGTTAAACCGGTAATGCTGTCATTTCCTCTTCTTAATATCACACCAGCACCTAAAAAGCCGATACCGCTGACGATTTGGGCTGCGAGTCTAAGAGGGTCCATGGTGATGTTGATTTCATCCCGGGGAGGGGTGCTATATGCAGTATCAATCGAAATGATTGTTAATAAACAGCTGAAAGTGGAAATCACTAAACAGGTTTTTAATCCTACGGGCTTTTTCTTTAATTCTCTCTCGATTCCAATAATTAAACTTAATAGAGCGGCAATCGCCAATTTCAGAAGGTCTTCGTGCCGTATCACCATGCTTAAAGTATGCATTGTTCATTCCCCCTTTTTTATTGCACAGAATGGTGAACCATGTGAAAATAAAATAATGACAAAATGAATATCAGGAGAAAATTAAAATGGAAAAGCCACCTATCCACCCGTTTATCCCTATTATCATCGGTGTGATTTCAATATCATTTTCGGCGATTTTTGTTAAACTTGCAGAAGCCGAGTCGGGAGCAATCGCTTTTTACCGGATGCTTTTTTCTGTGTTGATCATCGCCCCGGCTTTTTTTAAAAATCATGTACATGAATTAAAAATGTTATATCAAAGAGACTGGTTGTTTTCAATCATTGCCGGCATTTTTTTGGCATTTCATTTCATTTTGTGGTTTGAATCATTGCGGTACACATCCGTTGCCAGTTCGACGATTCTTGTTACGATGCAGCCGTTGTTTGCTTTTGCGGGAACCTATTTATTTTTCAAAGAGCGCCTCACCATGCAAGCCATTTTATCCGGAATTATCGCAATCTTGGGGAGCTTTTTAATCAGTTGGGGAGATTTTAATATCAGCGGCAGCGCCTTGTTTGGAGATCTGCTGGCACTTATTGCTTGCGTTTTGGTAACGGGATATTTTTTATTTGGACAAGAGGTAAGGAAAAGAATTTCTTTAATTACATATACGATGGTTGTGTACTCGATTAGTACAATATGTTTGTTTTTCTATGTATTATTGAAAGGGGAATCATTTGGACCATATCCTTTTTCGACATGGATTTGGTTTTTGCTCCTTGCAATTCTTCCGAATCTGTTGGGGCATTCATTATTTAACTGGTCCATCAAATGGGTCAGTGCCAATGTCATCTCAATCGCTATATTATTTGAACCTATAGGTGCGTCCATCTTGGCACTCTTTATTTTTGGAGAAAAATTGATTGCAACACAAATTATCGGTGGAATTATTGTTATTATTGGTATTATGTTGTTTGTGCTTGATATTAAGGCATTAAGAAATTTTTTCAGAAAAAGTAATTGACTTTTTCTGAAATCTAATTTACACTATAACATGTCCTTAACGGATATGAATTTTTTAATAACAGCTTAGAAAAAACTTGTTGACATCGAGAAATAAAAGTTTTATGATATAAAAGCTGTTTCAAAAATGAAAGTTTGATGAACCTTGAAAACTGAACACCGAAACGTTAATGTTATAAATTTTTCAATTCGTTGACCCTCGTTGACGGATTGGATACGGACAAAAGTTTGAGCTAATCAACTTTTCTTTTTATGGAGAGTTTGATCCTGGCTCAGGACGAACGCTGGCGGCGTGCCTAATACATGCAAGTCGAGCGGACCAATTAGAAAGCTTGCTTTTTAATTGGTTAGCGGCGGACGGGTGAGTAACACGTGGGTAACCTGCCCTATAGACCGGGATAACTCGCGGAAACGCGTGCTAATACCGGATAACACACCGAAGCGCATGCTTCGGGGTTGAAAGATGGTTCTGCTATCACTATAGGATGGGCCCGCGGCGCATTAGCTAGTTGGTGGGGTAACGGCCTACCAAGGCGACGATGCGTAGCCGACCTGAGAGGGTGATCGGCCACACTGGGACTGAGACACGGCCCAGACTCCTACGGGAGGCAGCAGTAGGGAATCTTCCACAATGGGCGAAAGCCTGATGGAGCAACGCCGCGTGAGCGAAGAAGGTCTTCGGATCGTAAAGCTCTGTTGTAAGGGAAGAACAAGCGCAGCAGTCACTGGCTGCGCCCTGACGGTACCTTACTAGAAAGCCACGGCTAACTACGTGCCAGCAGCCGCGGTAATACGTAGGTGGCAAGCGTTGTCCGGAATTATTGGGCGTAAAGCGCGCGCAGGCGGTCTCTTAAGTCTGATGTGAAAGCCCCCGGCTCAACCGGGGAGGGTCATTGGAAACTGGGAGACTTGAGTGCAGGAGAGGGAAGCGGAATTCCATGTGTAGCGGTGAAATGCGTAGAGATATGGAGGAACACCAGTGGCGAAGGCGGCTTCCTGGCCTGTAACTGACGCTGAGGCGCGAAAGCGTGGGGAGCAAACAGGATTAGATACCCTGGTAGTCCACGCCGTAAACGATGAGTGCTAGGTGTTAGGGGGTTTCCGCCCCTTAGTGCTGCAGCTAACGCATTAAGCACTCCGCCTGGGGAGTACGGTCGCAAGACTGAAACTCAAAGGAATTGACGGGGGCCCGCACAAGCGGTGGAGCATGTGGTTTAATTCGAAGCAACGCGAAGAACCTTACCAGGTCTTGACATCCCGCTGACCGCCATGGAGACATGGCCTTCCCTTCGGGGACAGCGGTGACAGGTGGTGCATGGTTGTCGTCAGCTCGTGTCGTGAGATGTTGGGTTAAGTCCCGCAACGAGCGCAACCCTTGTCCTTAGTTGCCATCATTCAGTTGGGCACTCTAAGGAGACTGCCGTACAAATACGGAGGAAGGTGGGGATGACGTCAAATCATCATGCCCCTTATGACCTGGGCTACACACGTGCTACAATGGGTGGTACAAAGGGCGGCAAACCCGCGAGGGGGAGCGAATCCCAAAAAGCCACTCTCAGTTCGGATTGCAGGCTGCAACTCGCCTGCATGAAGCCGGAATCGCTAGTAATCGCGGATCAGCATGCCGCGGTGAATACGTTCCCGGGCCTTGTACACACCGCCCGTCACACCACGAGAGTCTGTAACACCCGAAGTCGGTGAGGTAACCCTCCGGGAGCCAGCCGCCGAAGGTGGGACAGATGATTGGGGTGAAGTCGTAACAAGGTAGCCGTATCGGAAGGTGCGGCTGGATCACCTCCTTTCTAAGGATATAAACGGAAAACATTAACGTTTTGGGTTCAGTTTTGAAGGTTCATGCCTTCAATCAAGAGTTTTGTTCTTTGAAAACTGGATAAACGACATTGAAAGCAAGAAATTTACTGTAAAGTTCTTACGCTTTTCTGATAGAAAAGCAAACCATCAAGGGTTACGAGGCGCAAGCAAATCGTAAGCCGTAAGGTTAAGTTAGTAAGGGCGCACGGTGGATGCCTTGGCACTAGGAGCCGATGAAGGACGGGACTAACACCGATATGCTTCGGGGAGCTGTAAGTAAGCTTTGATCCGGAGATTTCCGAATGGGGCAACCCACTGCTCGTAATGGAGCAGTATCTTAACGTGAATTCATAGCGTTAAGAGGGCACACCCAGGGAACTGAAACATCTAAGTACCTGGAGGAGAAGAAAGAAACATCGATTCCCTGAGTAGCGGCGAGCGAAACGGGAACAGCCCAAACCAAGAGGCTTGCCTCTTGGGGTTGTAGGACACTCTATACGGAGTTACAAAAGGATGGGTTAGACGAACCGTTCTGGAAAGGACGGCCGTAGAAGGTAACAGCCCTGTAGTCGAAAATCCATCCTCTCCAGAGTGGATCCTGAGTACGGCGGAACACGTGAAATTCCGTCGGAATCCGGGAGGACCATCTCCCAAGGCTAAATACTCCCTAGTGACCGATAGTGAACCAGTACCGTGAGGGAAAGGTGAAAAGCACCCCGGGAGGGGAGTGAAAGAGAACCTGAAACCGTGTGCCTACAAGTAGTCAGAGCCCGTTAACGGGTGATGGCGTGCCTTTTGTAGAATGAACCGGCGAGTTACGATTACGTGCAAGGTTAAGTCGAGGAGACGGAGCCGCAGCGAAAGCGAGTCTGAATAGGGCGAAAGAGTACGTGGTCGTAGACCCGAAACCAGGTGATCTACCCATGTCCAGGGTGAAGGTGAGGTAACACTCACTGGAGGCCCGAACCCACGCACGTTGAAAAGTGCGGGGATGAGGTGTGGGTAGCGGAGAAATTCCAATCGAACTTGGAGATAGCTGGTTCTCTCCGAAATAGCTTTAGGGCTAGCCTCGCGTAACGAATACTGGAGGTAGAGCACTGTTTGGACTAGGGGCCCACCTCGGGTTACCGAATTCAGACAAACTCCGAATGCCAGCTATTTAGACGCGGGAGTCAGACTACGAGTGATAAGATCCGTGGTCAAGAGGGAAACAGCCCAGACCACCAGCTAAGGTCCCAAAGTAACCGTTAAGTGGAAAAGGATGTGGCGTTGCTTAGACAACCAGGATGTTGGCTTAGAAGCAGCCATCATTTAAAGAGTGCGTAATAGCTCACTGGTCGAGTGACGCTGCGCCGAAAATGTATCGGGGCTAAACGGTTCACCGAAGCTGTGGATTCGTGCTTCGCACGAGTGGTAGGAGAGCGTTCTAAGTGCGCAGAAGTCAGACCGGAAGGACTGGTGGAGCGCTTAGAAGTGAGAATGCCGGTATGAGTAGCGAAAGATGGGTGAGAATCCCATCCACCGAATGACTAAGGTTTCCTGAGGAAGGCTCGTCCGCTCAGGGTTAGTCGGGACCTAAGCCGAGGCCGAAAGGCGTAGGCGATGGACAACAGGTTGATATTCCTGTACCACCTCCCCGCCGTTTGAGCAATGGGGGGACGCAGGAGGATAGGGAAAGCACGCCGTTGGTCGCGCGTGTCCAAGCCGCAAGGCGGGGAAGTAGGCAAATCCGCTTCCCGTAACGCCAAGCGGTGATGGGGAGCCTCTTTGGAGGCGAAGTTCCTGATTTCACACTGCCAAGAAAAGCCTCTAGCGAGGCGGGAGGTGCCCGTACCGCAAACCGACACAGGTAGTCGAGGAGAGAATCCTAAGGTGAGCGAGAGAACTCTCGTTAAGGAACTCGGCAAAATGACCCCGTAACTTCGGGAGAAGGGGTGCTCATTGGGGTGCAAGCCCCGATGAGCCGCAGTGAATAGGCCCAGGCGACTGTTTATCAAAAACACAGGTCTCTGCAAAACCGCAAGGTGACGTATAGGGGCTGACGCCTGCCCGGTGCTGGAAGGTTAAGAGGAGGAGTTAGCGCAAGCGAAGCTCCGAATTGAAGCCCCAGTAAACGGCGGCCGTAACTATAACGGTCCTAAGGTAGCGAAATTCCTTGTCGGGTAAGTTCCGACCCGCACGAAAGGCGTAACGATCTGGGCACTGTCTCAACGAGAGACTCGGTGAAATTATAGTACCTGTGAAGATGCAGGTTACCCGCGACAGGACGGAAAGACCCCGTGGAGCTTTACTGTAACCTGATATTGAATTTCGGTGCAACTTGTACAGGATAGGTAGGAGCCGTAGAAGGGGGAGCGCCAGCTTCCCTGGAGGCGCCCTTGGGATACTACCCTGGTTGTACTGAAATTCTAACCCGCAAGCCTGATCGGCTTGGGAGACAGTGTCAGGTGGACAGTTTGACTGGGGCGGTCGCCTCCCAAAAGGTAACGGAGGCGCCCAAAGGTTCCCTCAGAATGGTTGGAAATCATTCGCAGAGTGTAAAGGCATAAGGGAGCTTGACTGCGAGACCTACAAGTCGAGCAGGGTCGAAAGACGGGCTTAGTGATCCGGTGGTTCCGCATGGAAGGGCCATCGCTCAACGGATAAAAGCTACCCCGGGGATAACAGGCTTATCTCCCCCAAGAGTCCACATCGACGGGGAGGTTTGGCACCTCGATGTCGGCTCATCGCATCCTGGGGCTGTAGTCGGTCCCAAGGGTTGGGCTGTTCGCCCATTAAAGCGGTACGCGAGCTGGGTTCAGAACGTCGTGAGACAGTTCGGTCCCTATCCGTCGTGGGCGCAGGAAATTTGAGAGGAGCTGTCCTTAGTACGAGAGGACCGGGATGGACACACCGCTGGTGTACCAGTTGTCTTGCCAAAGGCACAGCTGGGTAGCTATGTGTGGACGGGATAAGTGCTGAAAGCATCTAAGCATGAAGCCCCCCTCAAGATGAGATTTCCCATTGCATAAGCAAGTAAGATCCCTCAAAGACGATGAGGTAGATAGGTCCGAGGTGGAAGCACGGTGACGTGTGGAGCTGACGGATACTAATCGATCGAGGACTTAACCAAAAGAAAAGCTTTCAATGCCGTTATCCAGTTTTGAGAGAACAAATGAAGGAGGATTAGCTCAGCTGGGAGAGCATCTGCCTTACAAGCAGAGGGTCGGCGGTTCGATCCCGTCATCCTCCACCATATATGCCGGTGTAGCTCAATTGGTAGAGCAACTGACTTGTAATCAGTGGGTTGAGGGTTCGATTCCTTTCGCCGGCACCATCATGAGCCATTAGCTCAGTGGTAGAGCATCTGACTTTTAATCAGAGGGTCGAAGGTTCGAGTCCTTCATGGCTCATCACATTATTATATTTGAATGGAACATTTGATTCAGCGGCTTATTTTTCGCGGAAGTAGTTCAGTGGTAGAACACCACCTTGCCAAGGTGGGGGTCGCGGGTTCGAACCCCGTCTTCCGCTCCAAAAAGCCGGGGTGGCGGAATAGGCAGACGCACAGGACTTAAAATCCTGCGGTAGGTGACTACCGTACCGGTTCGACTCCGGTCCTCGGCACCAACATGAAGATGAAGCGCCAGTAGCTCAATTGGATAGAGCGTCTGACTACGGATCAGAAGGTTGTGGGTTCGACTCCTGCCTGGCGCGCCATAAAAGAAAAGGGACCGGGAAGTAGCTCAGCTTGGTAGAGCACTTGGTTTGGGACCAAGGGGTCGCAGGTTCGAATCCTGTCTTCCCGACCATAGAAACGGGGCATTAGCTCAGCTGGGAGAGCGCCTGCTTTGCACGCAGGAGGTCAGCGGTTCGATCCCGCTATGCTCCACCATAACATATAAATCAATTGGCGGCGGTGTAGCTCAGCTGGCTAGAGCGTACGGTTCATACCCGTGAGGTCGGGGGTTCGATCCCCTCCACCGCCATCCCAAGGACCTTTAGCTCAGTTGGTTAGAGCAGACGGCTCATAACCGTCCGGTCGCAGGTTCGAGTCCTGCAAGGTCCACCAAAGGTTGAAAAGGAAACATGGAGGAATACCCAAGTCTGGCTGAAGGGGTCGGTCTTGAAAACCGAGAGGCGGGTCAAACCGCGCGGGGGTTCGAATCCCTCTTCCTCCACCATTAATATATAAAATTATCGCGGGGTAGAGCAGTCTGGTAGCTCGTCGGGCTCATAACCCGGAGGCCGCAGGTTCAAATCCTGCCCCCGCAACCAAACGGTTCCGTGGTGTAGTGGTTAACATGCCTGCCTGTCACGCAGGAGATCGCGGGTTCGAGTCCCGTCGGAACCGCCATATAAAGTGGTTCAGTAGCTCAGTCGGTAGAGCAAAGGACTGAAAATCCTTGTGTCGGCGGTTCGATTCCGTCCTGAACCACCATTTATATGCGGGTGTAGTTTAATGGTAAAACCTCAGCCTTCCAAGCTGATGTCGTGGGTTCGATTCCCATCACCCGCTCCAAACGAGGGCCTATAGCTCAGCTGGTTAGAGCGCACGCCTGATAAGCGTGAGGTCGATGGTTCAAGTCCATTTAGGCCCACCATAATATTCCGAAGTAGCTCAGTGGTAGAGCAATCGGCTGTTAACCGATTGGTCGTAGGTTCGAATCCTACCTTCGGAGCCATGACGGAGAAGTACTCAAGAGGCTGAAGAGGCGCCCCTGCTAAGGGTGTAGGTCGGGGTAACCCGGCGCGAGGGTTCAAATCCCTCCTTCTCCGCCATTCATACATGGCCCCTTGGTCAAGTGGTTAAGACACCGCCCTTTCACGGCGGTAACACGGGTTCGAATCCCGTAGGGGTCATAAAATTTTAATTAAAAAATAAAAAAATATATTGAAAACCTTAGCGTTTATGATAAAATAATTCTTGTCTTTGAAATAATAAGTCTAGTGACGATGGCAAAGAGGATACACCCGTTCCCATACCGAACACGGAAGTTAAGCTCTTTAGCGCCGATGGTAGTTGGGGGCTTCCCCCTGCGAGAGTAGGACGTCGCTAGGCTTAAATGGAGGATTAGCTCAGCTGGGAGAGCATCTGCCTTACAAGCAGAGGGTCGGCGGTTCGATCCCGTCATCCTCCACCATATATGCCGGCGTAGCTCAATTGGTAGAGCAACTGACTTGTAATCAGTGGGTTGAGGGTTCGATTCCTTTCGCCGGCACCATCGTGAGCCATTAGCTCAGTGGTAGAGCATCTGACTTTTAATCAGAGGGTCGAAGGTTCGAGTCCTTCATGGCTCACCATTTATTATGCGGGTGTGGCGGAACTGGCAGACGCACTAGACTTAGGATCTAGCGCCTTACGGCGTGGGGGTTCGACTCCCTTCACCCGCACCATATTTACATCATGCGGAAGTAGTTCAGTGGTAGAACACCACCTTGCCAAGGTGGGGGTCGCGGGTTCGAACCCCGTCTTCCGCTCCAAAAAGCCGGGGTGGCGGAATAGGCAGACGCACAGGACTTAAAATCCTGCGGTAGGTGACTACCGTACCGGTTCGACTCCGGTCCTCGGCACCAACATGAAGATGAAGCGCCAGTAGCTCAATTGGATAGAGCGTCTGACTACGGATCAGAAGGTTGTGGGTTCGACTCCTGCCTGGCGCGCCATAAAAGAAAAGGGACCGGGAAGTAGCTCAGCTTGGTAGAGCACTTGGTTTGGGACCAAGGGGTCGCAGGTTCGAATCCTGTCTTCCCGACCATAGAAACGGGGCATTAGCTCAGCTGGGAGAGCGCCTGCTTTGCACGCAGGAGGTCAGCGGTTCGATCCCGCTATGCTCCACCATAACATATAAATCAATTGGCGGCGGTGTAGCTCAGCTGGCTAGAGCGTACGGTTCATACCCGTGAGGTCGGGGGTTCGATCCCCTCCACCGCCATCCCAAGGACCTTTAGCTCAGTTGGTTAGAGCAGACGGCTCATAACCGTCCGGTCGCAGGTTCGAGTCCTGCAAGGTCCACCAAAGGTTGAAAAGGAAACATGGAGGAATACCCAAGTCTGGCTGAAGGGGTCGGTCTTGAAAACCGAGAGGCGGGTCAAACCGCGCGGGGGTTCGAATCCCTCTTCCTCCACCATTAATATATAAAATTATCGCGGGGTAGAGCAGTCTGGTAGCTCGTCGGGCTCATAACCCGGAGGCCGCAGGTTCAAATCCTGCCCCCGCAACCAAACGGTTCCGTGGTGTAGTGGTTAACATGCCTGCCTGTCACGCAGGAGATCGCGGGTTCGAGTCCCGTCGGAACCGCCATATAAAGTGGTTCAGTAGCTCAGTCGGTAGAGCAAAGGACTGAAAATCCTTGTGTCGGCGGTTCGATTCCGTCCTGAACCACCATTTATATGCGGGTGTAGTTTAATGGTAAAACCTCAGCCTTCCAAGCTGATGTCGTGGGTTCGATTCCCATCACCCGCTCCAAACGAGGGCCTATAGCTCAGCTGGTTAGAGCGCACGCCTGATAAGCGTGAGGTCGATGGTTCAAGTCCATTTAGGCCCACCATAATATTCCGAAGTAGCTCAGTGGTAGAGCAATCGGCTGTTAACCGATTGGTCGTAGGTTCGAATCCTACCTTCGGAGCCATGACGGAGAAGTACTCAAGAGGCTGAAGAGGCGCCCCTGCTAAGGGTGTAGGTCGGGGTAACCCGGCGCGAGGGTTCAAATCCCTCCTTCTCCGCCATTCATACATGGCCCCTTGGTCAAGTGGTTAAGACACCGCCCTTTCACGGCGGTAACACGGGTTCGAATCCCGTAGGGGTCATAAAGCCCGGGACAACATTGGATTGTCCCGGGCTTTTATTGTGACTATGAACTTCGTAGTGGAACTTTTGGTGAAATGCTATATACTATAATGACAGTAATTATTTTGGGGAGTAGAGAATTGAATGAAAATAATAGACTTACATTGTGATGTATTAACAAAATTAGCCCAATTTGAGAATGCCAATTTCCGCAATGATTCCAGAATCTATTCAAATTATGAAAGACTCAGAGAAGGCAATGTAAAAGTCCAAGTATTTGCCATTTTTATTCATCCAAGCATACCGAAAGAACAAAAATTCCAAGAAGTAATGCGCCAAATTGAGGCTTTCCATAAATTCGTTTTAAAAGAGCCGGGAATGGTTCATATTACAAATTGGAAACAAATTGATGATCTTGAAGATGGTCAAATTGGAGCCGTGTTAAGTTTAGAAGGCTGTGATGCCATCGATGATGATATGGAAAAGCTGAGAGTCATTTTAGACGCAGGGGTCAAAATTGTTGGATTGACGTGGAATTATGAAAATAAAGTAGGTTATGGGGCATCCGAAGATTCGACAAAAGGAATAAAACCTTTTGGGAAAAAAGTGATTGAACTGTTAAATGATCGGGATATTATCATTGATGTGGCCCATTTGAACGAAAGAGGATTTTATGATTTAATGCCGCTTGCCAAATATGTGATTGCCAGCCATTGCAACTCCCGGACACTTTGCGACCATCCGAGAAATTTAACGGATGAGCAGGTGAAAATGCTCGTTGAAAAAGGCGGGCGTATCCACGTTGTTTTCTATCCTCCGTTGATTGAGAAGGAAAAGGAAACAACAACGATCGAAAAATTAGTGGAGCATATAAAATATTTGTCAAATTTGGTTGGCGTGGAACATATCGGTTTTGGTTCCGACTTTGATGGCATGGATCCGTTATCCGTGAGCAATTTATCAAATGCTTCCGAATTTCCAAATATCATTAAAACTTTAAGAAATGAATTTACAAAAGAAGAAGTAAAACTATTTTCAGAAGATGGATTTTTAAATTATGTTAAGAAATTGGCATAAAGATTTGTCAATACAGGATGTTTTCCGTTTTACGTTGCCGAGAGTCTCCCTCCGGCAATTTTTTTGTTTAGGGGAATGAAAGAAACCTTTGGAGGAAAGATAAAAGTATTATAATTAATACATAAAAAATGATATGATAAAATAGATATTGCTTGTTCGGAAAGGCAATTAAAAAGTAGGAATAGAGAAGCAGAAAGTAAGACTCTGCTATTTTTATGGAAAAGAAATCGCTTTTTACGGAGGTTTTTTTCATGCAGCATAAGTGGTTAAAAACCACTGAAGTTGAAGTGGCATCAAACAAATTGTCTTTTTATATTGAAACGATTGAAGTGAATCAATTGTCTCCGTTGGCATTTTTTGCGGCGGGAGAAAAGAAATATAAAGGGGAAAGATTTTTTTGGCAAAATCGGGAGAAAACATTGACGATTGTAGGCCTTGGACAAGCAATCACCTTTGAGAATAGATCAGGTCATCAGAGATTTGACGAGATCGAATATCAATGGAAAGAATTGACGAAAAATATTGTGATGGAAGAACAGGAGCCTCAACCAATACTGTTTGGCGGCTTTACCTTCGATCCTGAAAATAAGGAAAGCGGTGAATGGGACGGGTTCCCTCAAAGCTACTTTACGGTAGCCACTTTCCAGTTAATTAAACAGCATGAGAAAACATATGTCAGCATTCATTTGATTACGGATCAGCAAGATTCATCCAATCTTTTTGATGAATTGAGGGAAGAGCGGGATCGGTTGATTCATGCTGCCCAAGTGAAAGAATTGAAGACATATGATAAGCCGGAAATATTATCGGTTCATGAACGGAATAAAGAGGATTATTTTCAAGCCGTTGAAAGCGTTACGAATTTGATTCGCAATCAAGAAGCGGATAAAGTGGTCATTGCCCGTTCATTGGAATTGGAGTTTAAAGATTCCGTCTCCTCTCCCCAAGCCATTTATCAAATCATGAATGAGCAGCCGGAAAGTTTTTTGTTTGGCCTTGAACGCAAGAATCTGTTGTTTTTTGGCGCAACTCCGGAACGTTTAGTGAAAGTGGAAAATCAATATGCTTATTCTGCTTGTGTTGCCGGCTCCATCAGAAGGGGAACGACGGCAAAAGAAGATAAATGGTTGGGCGAACAATTGTTGAGTGATTCCAAAAATTTAATCGAGCATCAATATGTAGTCGATATGATTGAAAGCACCTTTAAGAAGCTTTGCGCCCAATATAAAGTGCCAAAGCGGCCAAAATTATTGAAAATCCGGGATATCCAACATTTATATACGCCTGTGGAAGGGAAATTATACCAAGATGCATCGATTTTGCAATTGGTGAAACATTTGCATCCGACACCTGCTTTGGGCGGGGCTCCAAGAAGCAAAGCGCTCCAGATGATCCGGGAATTTGAAAAAATGAACCGCGGCTTATACGCAGGGCCAATCGGATGGATGGATGCTGACGGAAATGGAGAATTTGTCGTTGCCATCCGATCCGCAGCGTTGATTGACAATAAAGCTTATTTATATGCAGGTGGCGGTATTGTCGCCGATTCCAATCCGATGACGGAATATGAAGAAACATTAGTGAAGTTTCGTCCGATGTTAAGGGCTCTAGGAGGACAATTCAATGAGTGAACGTAAGATTTTGACCGACTATGTGTATCAAATTGTCGCTTCCCTTGTACAAAATGGGGTGGAAGATGCGGTGATCAGCCCTGGTTCACGTTCAACGCCGCTAGCCTATGCTTTTGCATCAACGAAAGAAATGAATGTTTACCGTCAAGTGGATGAACGATCCGCAGCGTTTTTCGCCTTGGGACTGGCAAAATCAAAAGCGAAACCGGTTGTATTGCTCTGTACTTCAGGCACTGCAGCCGCAAATTACTTCCCTGCCATCGTGGAAGCGAAATATGCCCGGGTTCCGCTCATTGTCATTACCGCCGATCGCCCCCATGAACTGCGGGAAGTCGGTGCTCCACAAGCGATTAATCAACTTGATTTATATGGCAAGCATGTCAAATGGTTTGCTGAATTCCCGATTCCTGATGATCATAGCCAAACATTGCCGTTTATCGAGCGGCATGTCGCACGGGCTGTAGGGATTGCTAACACCCATCCGTTCGGTCCGGTACATATGAATGTTCCATTCCGGGAGCCGTTGCTCATCGATTTCCGGGACGAATTGCCGAAAAGCACGTTTTCCGCCCGTTACAATAGTTCCGTCACACCAAGCACGGAAGCGATGAATGCGCTATCATCGATTATTCGGGAAACAAAAAGGGGGATCATTGTCATCGGCGAACTGGCCCTTGGCACCCATCCAGCATATTTATGGTCGCTTATTCGAAAATTGAAATGGCCGGTTCTTGTGGAAAGTTTATCGAACATGCGGGGGAATGTTCCCGAAGATTGCATGGAGTATGTGATTGCAACCTATGATGCGCTTCTGAAAAGCGAAGAGTTTAAAAAGCGGGCGGGTTGTGATACGGTCATTCGTTTTGGCGCGCAGCCGGTATCAAAATTTTTGACGATCTT
The DNA here is from genome assembly GCF_038593265.1 of Ureibacillus sp. FSL W7-1570. GTDB lineage: Bacteria > Bacillota > Bacilli > Bacillales_A > Planococcaceae > Ureibacillus > Ureibacillus suwonensis. Next base: position 1,346,088 of record NZ_CP151979.1, on the reverse strand, counting down.
CTTGACTGAAATGCAGCCGGCAAATTATGTGGTGATTGATGAGGATCCGTTATTCAGGGATTCATCATCGGTTTCCACCCATTCCATCCATGCTTCCATCGGCAGTTGGCTGGAGGAGATGGAGGTCCATTCATCCATTGAGGAGGAATATCGCATTTTTTGGCAATCAGCGGAACGCATTGCAATGAAGCATATTCAAGCATATAGCGGGCAAGAAAAAGATGAAGGGGCATTCGTTCAATACTTGCTGGAACATTTGCCTGAAAAAAGTGATCTATTTGTCAGCAACAGTATGCCGGTCAGAGATATTGATACTTTTTTATTGCCCACGAAGAGGGATATACAAATATTTGCAAACCGTGGGGCAAACGGCATTGATGGGGTGATTTCCACCGCTTTCGGTTTCTCCAAGGGAAGGAGAGATCGGGAAACTTACTTGCTGATTGGCGATTTGGCGGCATTGCATGATATAAATGCATTTCTGTTAACCCGTTATCAGCCATGCCATATGACGGTCATTGTGTTGAATAATGATGGCGGCGGCATTTTCTCCTATTTATCCCAGGCAACGGTGAAAGAATATTACGAAGATCTTTTCGGAACTCCAACGGCTTTGCAGTTCCATGACGTGGCCCGTATGTATGGGATGGACTATGTCATGATGAAAGAATTTGATGAGAGGGAAAAGCTCTTTGAAAAAAGCGGACGTCCTTTAAGATTGATTGAAATCATGACAAACCGGGGTGAAAATGTAGAAGCGCATCGGAGATTATGGCAACAAATACATTCGGAGTTGAAAGAATGGCTACTTTAATGGTTCGTGGAATTCAAGTGAATGTGGAAATTTGGCACGAGAAAGAGAAGGAAACAATCGTTTTATTGCACGGTTTTACCGGATCTACGAAAACATGGCACAGGGTCATCGAACACTTGCCAAGTTCAATAAAAATTGTGACGATTGATTTATTGGGGCATGGCAAAACGGAATCCCCAAAAGATCCATCCCGTTACACGATGATCGAGCAAGTGAAAGATTTGGAAGAAATCTTTCATCAACTCGATTTACATGATTTCACTTTATTGGGGTATTCGATGGGAGGGAGGGTTGCATTGTCATACGCGGCCCGTTTCCCTAAACGGATCAAACGGTTGATATTGGAAAGTGCATCACCGGGGCTCCGGACTGAAGAAGAGCAAGCTGCCAGAAGACAATCCGATGAATCATTGGCTGATGAAATTGAGGAAAAGGGAATCCATTGGTTCGTGGAAAAATGGGAGAATATCCCGCTTTTCGCTTCCCAAAAAACATTGCCCGCTGAAGTGCGGCAAGCCGTTCGTGAGGAGAGATTATCTCAATCGGAAACGGGGCTTGCCAACAGTTTGCGCGGAATGGGGACGGGGGCTCAAGCTTCCCTTTGGCGAAAATTGATCCGTCTCTCAATGCCTGTTTTCCTTATCACCGGCGAACTTGACCAAAAATTTGTTCACATCGCTGAACAGATGGTGGATCAGTTGCCAAATGCACAACATTTGATTGTTCCGAATGCCGGCCATTCAATTCATGTGGAAAATCCGGAACAATTTGCTACAATAATTAAGGGAGTTTTATAAAATTCGGGGAGGTTACTCAAATGGCTCGTGAGTGGAAAACGTTACATACTTACGAAGATATCAAGTATGAATATTACAATGGAATTGCAAAAATCACCATCAATCGTCCTGAAGTGCGCAATGCGTTTCGTCCCAAAACGGTAGAAGAGATGATTGATGCATTCTCCCGCGCCCGTGACGACTCCAATATCGGTGTCATTATCTTGACTGGTGAAGGAGATAAAGCTTTCTGTTCCGGCGGCGACCAAAAAGTGCGCGGCCATGGCGGTTATGTGGGCGATGACAATATCCCTCGCTTAAACGTGTTGGACTTGCAACGTCTAATCCGCGTCATTCCAAAACCGGTTATCGCGATGGTTGCTGGATATGCGATCGGCGGCGGACACGTATTGCATGTAGTATGCGATTTGACAATTGCTGCGGATAACGCCATTTTTGGACAAACTGGTCCGAAAGTCGGTTCCTTCGATGCGGGATACGGTTCCGGCTATTTGGCACGTATCGTTGGACATAAAAAAGCCCGCGAAATTTGGTATTTATGCCGTCAGTATAATGCGCAGGAAGCATTAGAAATGGGATTAGTAAACACAGTTGTACCTTTGGAACAATTGGAAGATGAAACGGTGAAATGGTGCGAAGAAATCCTTGAAAAATCACCAACGGCCATCCGTTTCTTAAAAGCCGCCATGAACGCGGATACCGACGGACTTGCCGGTCTTCAACAATTTGCAGGGGACGCAACGCTTTTATACTATACAACGGATGAAGCAAAAGAAGGCCGCGATGCGTTCAAAGAAAAACGCAAACCGGACTTCGGCAAATTCCCAAGATTCCCATGATTTCTCGAAGGCTGCATAGAGGTGTGAAATTAGGCTGTCTTGAAAGTGATTGCTTTCAGGGCAGTTTTTTCATTCACGGGAAAATGAAACACTACTGCGGCATCAGCGCTATTTTTTTAGTAAAATGAAGGGGAGAAATGGAGGAATTTTCATGTATCCTAATTGGATTTTGCAACGAGCGAACTTGACACCCAACCGGATCGGATTAACTTTTGAAGGAAAGCGATGGACGTTTGAAGAAATCAAGGAAATCTCCTTCGAACGCGCAAAGCAACTGGCTGCTTTGGGAATTGAAAAAGGAAGCCGCGTTGCCATACTTGGCGAAAACGATTCAAACACGATCTTTGTCATGTACGGATGCATGCATTTGCAATGTGAAATGGTGATATTAAACCGAAAATTATCGCAAAGCGAATTGGCGTATCAAATCGATGACGCACAGGTGACAAATGTGCTGGTGAATGACAACGATTTGGCTTTAATCCCCGAAAATGTAAATTTCCTGTTATTTTCGGAAATTGAAAATAGCGGTTGTGAGCCCATCGAAATAAGTAAAGAGTGGACGGTCGATCAAACAGTTTCCATCATGTACACCAGCGGTACGACCGGATTTCCGAAAGGCGTCCGGCAAACGGTGGAAAACCACCAATCCAATGCCCTCGCTTCCGTTTTAAATATCGGCCTTTCAGAAAAGGATGTATGGTTATGTGCTGTTCCGCTTTTTCATATCAGCGGATTTTCAATTTTGGTCCGTTCCTTATTGTATGGAAATGAAGTAAAGCTGTATCGCAAATTTGACAGCGAATCCATTGCAAAAGACATTGCTTACGGACGGATTACCCACATCTCCCTTGTGGCGGTCATGCTGGAACGAATTTTGCATGTTTTGGAACAACATGAAATGAAGGCTTCCCCATCCTTCAAATTGATTTTGGCCGGAGGAGGCCCTGTTCCAATCGATTATTTAAGACGGGCTGAGGAACGGGGAATGAAAGTGCTGCAGACTTATGGTATGACGGAGACTTCCTCCCAAACGGCCACTTTGCCAGCAGAGGACGCTTTACGAAAAATCGGTTCAGCCGGAAAGCCGTTGTTTTTCAATCAAATTAAAATCTTGGGAGCAGAAGGGCCATATCAGGAAGGGGAAATTTGCATCTGCGGTCCTCATGTGACACCGGGTTATGTAGGGCGGTTCGAAAATAAACCTTCCACTGAAGACGGCTGGCTGCATACAGGAGATATCGGCTATTTGGATGAAGAAGGGTACTTGTATGTTGTTGACCGCCGTTCAGACCTGATCATTTCAGGTGGGGAGAATATTTATCCTGCAGAAGTTGAAAATGTGTTGATGGGGCATCCTGCCGTCAAAGAAGCGGGGGTTTGCGGTGTGGAGGACGCCACTTGGGGACAAGTGCCGGTTGCCTTTGTCGTATTAAAACAAGCCGTTTCAACGGATGAAATCATCGACTATTGCCATGTCCATTTGGCAAAATATAAAGTGCCGAAACAAGTACACATCGTAGATTCATTGCCTCGAAACGCTTCGAATAAATTGATGCGGAGAAAATTGAAGGAATTATTGCCTTAAAGATAAAGAGCGAATGATTGGCGTCATCCGCTCTTTTTCCATTAATTCAATGCTTTTTCCAACGTCTGAAGGTTCTTTTCCATCAGAGTAAAATAATCTTCATTATTTTTGATATCTTCTTCCGTCAATACGCTCAAATTATGCAACATCAAGGATTCTGCCCCAATTTCTTTTTGAATAATGGATGTGAGCTTTGATGATACATTTTGTTCAAAGAGGATATAATGGATATCATATTGTTTGGCAAGGTCGACAATTTCCGCAAGTTCTTTCTGGGATGGTTCGTTTTGGGAATTCAACCCAGCTACTGGAATTTGGGTGAGTCCATAATTTCCGGCGATGTAGCCAAAGGATGCATGGGATACGAAGAAAGTTTTCTTGGAAGCATTGTCCGCAAGTGCTTTGAATTGTTGATCCAATTCATCCAATCGTTTGGCCAATTGCTCATAGTTTTTATTGAATGTATCTTCCTGTTCCGGAAGCTGTTTGACAAGTTCGTTTTTAATCGTTAATGCCAAATCTTTGGAAATCGTTGGTGAAAGCCAAACGTGCGGATCGATATCTCCGTGATGGTGATCATGCTCTTCCTCATGTTCGCTTGCTTCCTCATGGGAATGGCCAGTGGAAGTCTGCAAAACTTCTTCATCGATATTTTCTGCCACAGGAACAAATTTTACATGTTCATTGGCCAGCGTTTTTTTGGCATTTTCCACGAATCCTTCCAGACCTAATCCAATGTAGAAAAACAAGTCTGCATCTGCCAAAGCAATCATATCCTTCTGCGTAGGTTCGAAGGTATGTTCATTTGCGCCAGGAGGATAAATGGACGAAACGTTAACAAATTCCCCCCCTATTTGTTCTGAAAAATATTGTAGTGGATATACTGTTGTGTAGATGTCGATTTGGCCGCTTTCCTGCTGTTTTGGCTCATCACCGGAGCAAGCGGTCAACAGCAGCATCACCGCAAGCATTGAGAGGATAAAAAATTTTCGCATTTTATGACTCCTTTTCCTTAAATAGTAATGATTACGATTTATAAATTTCACGAAAACAATGATACCATGAACCGGGTCAAAAAGACAATAAGAAAAACCTTCGAAATTATTTTTTTTTCGAAGGCCATTTGTCAGGGACGGGATCAAAACCCCCGGGATGAAAAGGATGGCATTTCAATATGCGGATCGTGGTCAAAATGAATCCTTTAATGGCACCGTGTTTTTCAAAAGCTTCCAGTCCATATTGGGAACAAGTCGGGTAAAACCGGCACGTTGGGGGAGTCAGTGGAGAAATAAATTTTCTGTAAAAACGGATCAGCCAAATAAAAAGATGTTTCATTGTTTTGTTTGTTCATTCCTTACATTCGGTTCATGTTTCGTATCAACAGTCTGTTTCAAAGCGCCTTTTCTTTTGAAATGTATAAAAAGGGCAATTGCGCCAATCATGATGATGAAATAAATAATTCCAACAACGATTAAAATTCCGTTATCCAAAGTGATCACCTCTATTAACTGCCTATCAATATAAATCATAAATGAACAAACCGGATAAATCCAATGAAAATATCCATACTATCAGTTGAAGGACTTTTTTGAGAATTCAATTAATTGTAATGGTTTCTAAACACAGATTCCGTTATAATCAAATTAGGAATAAAAAATATGGTAATGAGGTGATATTATGGCAAATGATAAACTAATTGATCAATTAAATGAATTGGTATCCACTTACTCTGTGTTATATACAAAACTCCACAATTACCATTGGTATGTGACAGGGCCAAGTTTCTTTACTTTGCATGAAAAGTTTGAAGAATTATACAATGAAATCACAGCCAATTTGGATGAAGTGGCGGAACGGATTTTGACAAAAGGCGGTAAACCTGTCGCCACTATGAAAGAACATTTGGAATTATCGAGAGTGAAAGAAGCAAGCGGTTCAGAAAATGCGGAAGAAATGGTGCAGGCGATTATTGATGATTTCCAATCCACAATGAAATTGATCAAAGAAGCGATGGAAGAGGCGGCAAATCAAGGGGATGACCGTACGGAAGATATGTTGAACGCGACGTTCCAAAGCCTTGAAAAGCATGTTTGGATGTTGTCAGCGTTCTTGGGAAAATAAAAAGAAGTATTGACCTCAAAAGTTCCTTCATCGAACTTTTGGGGTTTTTTTATTGATTTTGTATAGCAGCGATTTTTTTCTCCATAATGAAAATAAGGAGGGTGATTTCTATCGAAAAGACAACGCTTTATGTGAATGTATTCAACCAATCGTACAACTATATTCCTACCGGGGAACCTTGCGAGTTTAAAATTGAATTGGAACCGGAAAAAGCTTTTATTTTTAAAAAGCTGTTCAATCAGTTGAATACGTTGGAATTCGACAATATGGTGAGGGCCCACTTGCCGTATCTTCCGTATCATTTGGATGATGAAAATGATGAAATCGATAACCGATTGAAAAAAATTTATGCCTTAATCCACGAGTTTGGCGATGAAAAAGTGAGAGAATTCGTAGAACAATTGCCCTATTTCAGGAATTGAATAAACCACATCCCTTCGCTACACTATAGGTATGTATAGGAGTTGAAGGGATGTTTACTTTTTACGATTTAAACAATAATAAAGTGGAATTAAGTTTCGGTGGTCCTCCTTTTCCAATGGAACCCGGACATGTGCTGGTGCTTGTCCAAATGGATGGGAAATGGCTTTGTGCCATCAATGAAAAACGCGGTGTTGAGTTTCCGGGAGGCAAAGTGGAGCCTGGTGAAACGCTCGTGGAAGCAGCGAAGCGGGAAGTGTACGAAGAAACCCGCGTACATATAAAGGATTTGAAACTGTTTGCCCACTATACGGTTTATGCACAACCACCTTTTTGTAAAGCGGTTTTTACTGCAAAAGTGGAGAGAATCGACCCGTTTTTGAAACAATATGAAACAAGCGGACGGCTGTTTTTGAAGATGGAAGAAGCGTTGAATCATCCCGGCGCCAGTTTTTATATGAGGGATGCAGGAATGAAAAAGATGATGCAGGAAGTGAAGCGTTTTGAAAGAGAATGGCAGTATTGAATCAATCAGAAAATATCCTTCCCCCAATCCCCATGTGGAACTTGAGGAAATTGTTTATTGGTCGGATGGATTGCGGGTAAAAGGATTGCTTGCAAAGCCCATTGAAGAAGGTTCTTATGAAGGGCTGCTTTACTTGCGCGGCGGATTGCAGTCGGTGGGGATGGTAAGACCTGCCCGGATTGCCCAATTTGCATCCCATGGTTTTGTTGTATTTGCTCCTTATTACCGGGGAAATCGGGGGGGAGAAGGGAGGGACGAGTTTGGCGGCGATGACCGCTTGGACGCCCTTTATGGAATCGAAGTATTGAAGAATTTGGCCAATGTTGATTCTGTCCATCTTTTCGGCTTTTCCCGAGGGGGATTGATGGCATTATGGACGGCCATTTTAAGCAAAGATGTCCGTTCTGCCGTTACATGGTCGGGCGTATCCGACCTGGCAGCTCTTTATCATGAAAGGGTCGATTTAAGAAGGACGTTGAAGCGGCTGATTGGCGGATCCCCCAACAAGTATCCTGAAATATATGCGGAACGTTCTCCCGTATATGAAGTCGATCGCATTCAGGCACCGGTTCTCATTATTCATGGCACCGAAGATCAGAATGTAAGCATTGAGCAATCCTATAAATTGGAAAGGGCGTTGAAGGAAGCGGGAAAGCCATACGAGACTTGGTATATGGCAGGGTTGGCCCACCATTTTCCGCCCCATCTCAATCGGGAAACAGTGCAATCCATTTGCAAATGGATGATCGACAAGGGAAAGGACAATAAAAAGTAGGATCAGAATTTTCCTTTTCGAAAATTTAAATATGAACAAAAGAAAAATGCTATTGGCCAATGCCAATAGCATTTTTTATCGGGAATTAAACTAATGGTCCACCTTTTTTCAAGATATCTTCCGGAACATTGTTAAACTTTTTGAAGTTTTCTTTGAACAAGTTTGCCAAATATTGGGCTTTCTCGTCATATGCCGCTTTATCTTCCCAAGCTTCACGAGGATCCAGCACTTCGCTAGGAACTCCTTCGATTTGTGTTGGAATGTGCAATCCAAAGATCGCATCTTGTTTCGTTTCTACATCATTTAGTTTTCCATCAATCGCAGCACGTACCATCGCGCGTGTATAAGAAAGTTTCATGCGGCTTCCAACACCGTATTCGCCGCCAGTCCAACCTGTGTTCACCAAGAATACTTGAACATCGTGCTTATCGATTTTTTCACCCAACATTTCAGCATATCTTGTCGCAGGAAGCGGCAAGAAAGGAGCACCGAAGCATGTTGAGAAAACTGGTTCTGGTGAAGTGACACCGCGTTCTGTACCAGCCAATTTGGAAGTGAATCCGCTTAAGAAGTGGTACATTGCTTGTTCTTTAGTCAATTTGCTGATTGGAGGAAGCACCCCAAAAGCATCCGCAGTCAAGAAAATGATCGTTTTTGGATGACCGGCAATTGATGGTGTCACGATATTTTCGATGTAATGGATTGGATATGCCGCTCTTGTATTTTCAGTTAAAGTATTATCATCGTAATCAGGCACGCGTGTAGCCGGATCGATTACAACGTTTTCCAATACAGTACCAAAGCGAATGGCATTATAAATTTCCGGTTCTTTTTCAGCTGATAGATTGATTGTTTTTGCGTAGCAACCGCCTTCGATATTGAATACGCCATTGTCAGACCAACCATGTTCATCATCACCAATCAATTTCCGGTTGCTGTCTGCGGAAAGCGTTGTTTTACCTGTACCGGATAAACCGAAGAATAATGCTACATCGCCGGCTTCACCAACGTTGGCTGAGCAGTGCATTGAAAGAATTCCTTTTTCAGGCAATAAATAGTTCATAATACTGAAGATGGATTTTTTCATCTCGCCGGCATATTCTGTGCCGCCAATCAGAATGATTTTCTTTTCGAAAGAAACGATGATGAATGCTTCAGAATTTGTTCCATCCACAGCTGGATCCGCTTTGAAACCAGGTGCTGAAACAATTGTGAAGTCAGCATCATGTGAAACCAATTCTTCTTGAGTTGGACGGATGAATAATTGATGGCAGAAAAGATTGTGCCAAGCGTATTCATTTACGACTTGAATTGCCAATTGCGAATCTTTATCCGCTCCGGCAAAGCCTTTGAATACGAATAGCTCATCTTTGTCTTTCAAGTAATTTAAAACTTTGATATACAAGTTATCAAACACTTCAGAAGAAATTGGTTGGTTTACGCTTCCCCAGTCGATTTTACCTTTGATGCTTTCTTCTTCGACGATAAATTTATCTTTTGGAGAACGTCCGGTATATTTTCCAGTTTCGGCAACAATGGCGCCATCAGTTGTGAGTCTCGCTTCCCCGCGAATAACCGCTTTTTCAACCAATTGCGGCACCGATAATTGGGTGTTTATATTTTTACCTTTTAATAATTCCTTCAGCTCATTTGCAACTTCTACTGAATTCATCGATTAAATACCATCCTTTTTTTATTTTTAGGGAAATTATTCTTTGTTATATAATACAAAAAATAGTATAACACATTGGGTGGAATAATCTATACTAATCCTTAAAATTTATTTATGAAATTTTTTGACTTCTCTTCCAACCTCCTTGAAGAAAATGGAATTATGAAAAGACAGTAGACAAATAAGAAAAAACATTTGACAATGCAGTATAGATTACGTAACATGTTGCATGAACGGATACTCTTATCCAGAGCTGGTGGAGGGTTAAGGCCCTATGAAACCCGGCAACCTGCATTATCTATATAATAATGCGTGGTGCTAACCTGATGCAAGGGATTCCCTTGAACGATAAGAGTGAAAGGTAGAGATTTCAGTTCCTTTCCTCATGCAGAAATGTGGATAGGAACTTTTTTTATTCAAATCAATCCGGCATATATTCAAGCTAAAATAGATTAGCGAGTTTTATACCTTTCATTATCCTCGTAATGTTCCTTACGGGCGGAAGTCGGAAAGGATCATGGATAATGAGTACCGTATCATAAAGAGCTTCGTCTCAACAATTTAGGAGGAAAATGAATGTCAAAACGTCGGCTGTTTACATCAGAAAGTGTAACGGAAGGGCATCCGGATAAAATTTGTGACCAAATCTCCGATGCCATTTTGGATGCGATACTCGCAGAAGATCCAAATGCAAGAGTTGCTTGCGAAACGATTGTAACAACGGGATTGGTCCTTGTTACAGGAGAAATTACAACAACAACATATGTAGATATTCAAAGCATTGTTCGTAATACGGTTGCGGAAATTGGATATACGCGAGGAAAATTTGGATTTGATGCGGAAAACTTGGCGGTGCTCACTGCAATTGGCGAACAATCACCGGACATTGCGGAAGGTGTGGACCGAGCATTGGAAGCCCGGGAAGGATACATGACGGATGAGGAGATTGAAGCGATCGGTGCTGGCGACCAAGGGTTGATTTTTGGATTTGCTTGCAATGAAACGCCTGAATTGATGCCTCTTCCGATCAGCTTGGCGCATCAACTTTCCAGAAGATTGACGGAAGTCCGCAAGTCGAAAGAAATCCCTTATTTGCGTCCGGACGGGAAAACGCAAGTGACGGTAGAATATGATGAAAACAACATTCCTCGCCGAATCGATACGATTGTTATTTCAACTCAGCATGATGAGGGCGTCACTCAAGAACAAATCAAAGAAGATATAATGGAAAAAGTGGTCAAAACCATCATTCCTGCAGAGTTGTTGGATGGGGATACAAAGTATTTCATCAACCCGACTGGCCGATTCGTAATTGGTGGACCTAAAGGGGATGCAGGGCTCACTGGCCGCAAAATCATTGTCGATACGTATGGAGGATACGCCCGTCACGGTGGGGGAGCATTCTCCGGCAAGGATCCGACAAAAGTGGATCGTTCCGCTGCCTATGCGGCTCGTTATGTAGCGAAAAACATCGTTGCATCCGGTCTCGCTGACCGTGTGGAAGTTCAGTTGGCTTATGCAATCGGTGTCGCCCGTCCTGTATCCATTTCCATCGATACATTCGGAACGGGAAAAGTGGCTGAAAACCAATTGGTTGAATGGGTAAATGAATTGTTCGATTTGCGTCCTGCAGGCATCATCAAAATGCTTGATCTGCGCAGACCGATTTACAAACAAACGGCTGCATACGGCCATTTTGGACGCACAGACATCGATTTGCCTTGGGAAAGAACGGACGTGGCGGAAAAATTACGCCAAAAAGCGGGAATATAATATAATATGAAATGCAGGCAAACAATATGCCTGCATTTTTCATTTATTTCTTTAATGATTGATAATATTTCCCTTTTTGAACGTATTCGTTAATGATGCGATCCATATCTTTCCGTTCCGCTTCGGTCACTTCCCGCACGACTTTTGCGGGATTCCCCATCGCAACGGAATTGGGCGGGATTTTTTTCCCTGGAGGCACTAAACTTCCAGCTGCAATAAGCGCCCCCTCGCCGATTTCCGCACCGTCCAAAACGATTGCCCCCATGCCGATTAATGCGCGTTTGCGGATAATGCAGCTATGTAGAGTCACCTGATGGCCGACGATGACCTCATCCTCAATAATGAGAGGGTTGTTCGGACTTTGATGCAAGCAGCTTAAATCCTGTATGCTGCAACGTTTGCCGATGATCGTTGGCGCCACATCCCCGCGGATGACCGTACCAAACCAAATGGTCGTATCTTCGTCAATGGTTACATCGCCGGTAATTGTCACATGCTCTGCAATATATGCGGAAGGATGGATTTTTGGTTCTTTGTCGTGATAAGGATAAATCATCGCAATGCTCCCCATTTCTAATGTATTATTTATGTATATTATCCTAACAAATAAGAAAATTTTTGAAAATAGAACGAACATCTTGTTGATGAAAGTTTTAGAGAAATAGGAGGACCGCTATGTGGAAGTGGGAAACGGATGTACAAGCGAAAGCGGTGGTTGTAATTGTACATAGCGCTTTTGAACACCATCGCTGGTACGCATGGTTGATTGAAAAATTGAGAACGGAAGGCTTTCATGTGGTAATGGGGGATTTGCCCGGCCATGAAGAAGGCTCGAGATATACAAGAGTACATGATGAATTGATTGATGAATATTTGCTTTTCATTAAACAATTGATGCAAAGTGCCCTTCAATATCAACTGCCGGTATTTGTCATTGGACATGGGTTGGGGGGGACACTGGCAATCCAATTTTTGCGGAAAACGAAATTGGAGTGCGCAGGGCTTATTCTGACCGCCCCATGGTTCCAATTGCAGAAACATTCAAATTTACTGGCTAGTGCTTTGGCAAGCATGAATTTGGCTCCAAATAAAAAAATATCATTGGAATTAAATAAACGACTGTTGACCCGAAATCCGGAGGGGATTTTAGAAATGGAGGATGATGTGCCCTATCATTCCAATGTGACTGTACGATGGTACCGGGATATTCAGCAATTAATGAAAAATTTGGCCACTCAGCAGGAAAGAACATTGACGTTGCCGATTTTGCTGATTACGCCGAATCAGGATAAAGTGGCGGACTCGGAAGCGGCCAGAAAATGGTTGTTGTTGCAAAAAACCAGGGAATTTCAATACAAGGATTGGCCATATAGTTACCATAATATTTTCCATGACCTTGAACGGGAAGAAGTATTTTTATATGTTCGGGATTTTATCAATAATGTACTTCGATCCATCGGTTACATCGTTTAATCTATTTGATTTGTAATATTTTGATGAAAATTATTTTCAAAAAATGATATCAGAAATATTGATTGATATTATTAATTTTTGTAATATTAAAATATTCTTTCAGAAAATAGTAAAAATTATTCAATTTAATTTCAAAGGGGTGTGGGTATGGTAGAAAATGCTTTGAACTGGATTTATGATATCCTTTGGGGTCCTATCATGATTTATGGGATTTTGATCGTAGGACTTGTGTTTTCCATTTTGACCAGATTTGTTCAGATCCGAAAAATTAAAGAAATGTTTGTCCTGATGTTTAAAGGGCAAAAATCCGATGCCGGAATTTCATCATTCCAGGCATTGACGGTGGCTTTATCGGGACGTGTAGGCACAGGTAACATTATCGGTACTGCCAGTGCCATTGCCTTTGGTGGACCTGGTGCGGTATTTTGGATGTGGGTCACGGCCTTTATCGGTGCATCAACCGCTTATGTGGAATCGACACTCGCTCAAATATATAAAACAAAAAAATTGGGAATCTATCGCGGTGGGCCGGCGTATTACATGGAAAAAGGAACAGGACAGCGCTGGTTCGGAGTCGTGTTTGCGATTGCCGCCATTTTGGCGATGGCCATTTTGATGCCTGGGGTTCAATCCAATGCCATTGTCAGCGCAATGGATAATGCCTTTGACATCTCTCCATGGATTACCGGTTTAATTACGATTGTTTTATTGGGTTTCATAATTATCGGTGGGGTTAAACGGATTGCCAACGCCGCTCAAATCATCGTTCCGTTTATGGCGCTTGCCTATATTTTAGTAGCGTTCATCGTAATTATTATGAATATTTCCGAAGTGCCTGCAGTGTTCGGGTTGATTTTCCGCAGCGCTTTCAATGTGGATGCCACATTCGGTGGAATGATTGGTGCCGCCATCGCTTGGGGGGTAAAACGTGCGGTTTATTCCAATGAAGCCGGTCAAGGTACAGGACCTCACGCGGCGGCTGCAGCGGAAGTATCCCATCCGGTCAAACAAGGTTTGGTTCAGGCAGCATCCATTTATATTGATACATTGCTTGTATGTTCCGCGACGGCATTAATGATATTATTCATGGGCACATATAACACGAATGTGAATAGCGCTGATGGGGAATTGATTGTGGAACATGTGCCTGGCCATTCTTATACTGAATTTACTCAGCTTGCAGTAACCGGAGCGTTTCCGGGATTAAATAACTTCGGTTCTGCCTTTGTTGCAATCGCATTGTTCTTCTTCGCTTTCACAACATTAATGGCATACTACTATATTGCGGAAACAAACGTCGCCTATCTATTCTCCGGACGGACAGAAGGGGTTGTTACTTGGATTTTAAAATTTGTCCTTCTTGCATCCGCATTCTATGGCGCCGTAAGAACATCCGATTTGGCATGGCTCTTGGGGGACATCGGTCTTGGTTTGATGGTATGGACGAACGTAATCGGAATTATCATATTAGCGAAACCGACCTTTGTTGCCTTAAGAGATTATGAGCAACAAAGAAAAGCAGGAAAAGATCCGGTGTTTGATCCAATCAAGTTGGGAATCAAAAATGCAGATTTTTGGGTTGAGCGATTGAAACAAAATCAAAATAATGAAAAATAAATAAAATAACTGCCGACCTTTATTCAGGGTCCGGCAGTTTTTTCATTTTTTCCAAAGCGATGAGAAATGGAGGATCGTTTTTTTGATTAATAAATTCATAGCGGAGTACGTGAACATATTTTTGAGGCAGCTGACTCACATACTCGATGACCGCATCCCTTTCTTCTTTTCCGCCTTCATGTCCGTGATAAATCACCAAAACGATGATGCCGCCGATTTTTAATTTCGAAAGCAGCTGCTGAATGGCGGAGATGGTTGTTTCCCCTTTGGTGATGATGTCATGATTTCCTCCTGGCAAATAGCCCAAATTGAAAATGGCTCCGGCCACTTCTCCATGCACATATTTGGAAAGATGTTCATGTCCATCTAAAATGACGTGAGCCCTTTTTTCCAGTCCATGCTCTTTTAAACGCCCGATGGTTGCATCCACGGCTTGCTGCTGGATATCAAAGGCATAAACGGCACCGGAATCCCCCACCAGTTGTGCAAGAAACAGCGTGTCATGGCCATTTCCCGCAGTGGCATCAACGGCGGTATCCCCTTCAGTGATCACCGAGGAAAGCAATGTTTTTGCGTAAGGCAATACCCGCTCCAGCATTATCCGTTCACTTCCGCTTGATAATATTTTCCTTGCCAGGAATTTCTCCGCTCCAATTCCGCATCGATGCCGTTCAACACTTCCCATTTATTGACGCTCCACATCGGACCAATCATCAATTCGATCGGACCATCGCCGGTAATGCGGTGGACCACCATATTTGGAGGAAGAATTTCCAATTGATCTGCCACAAGTTTGATATATTCATCCCGTTCAAGGAAACGCAACATGCCCTTTTCGTACTGTTTGACCATCGGCGTGCCTTTTAACAGATGCAATAGATGGATTTTGATGCCCTGCACATCCAATTTTGCCACTTCCCGTGCGGTTTTCATCATCATATCGTAATCCTCGAGCGGCAGGCCGTTGATAATGTGGGTACAAACGCGAATGTTATGTTTGCGGAGTTTTTCCACCCCTTCAACATATGTTTGATAATCATGGGCGCGGTTGATTAAGTTGGCCGTTCTTTCGTGGACCGTCTGCAAGCCAAGCTCTACCCATAAAAAAGTTCTTTCATTCAGTTCTGCCAAATATTCCACAACATCATCCGGCAGGCAATCGGGGCGGGTGGCGATGCTCAAACCGATGACCCCTTCGCAATTCAGGGCCGCTTCAAATTTTTCTTTGATGACCGGAAGCGGAGCATGGGTATTAGTGAAAGCCTGGAAATAGGCCATTGTTTTACCGTCTTTCCATTTATTTTGCATTTTCGCTTTAATTTTTTCGAATTGAACAGGAATCGGATCCACCCGGTCGCCGGCGAAATCCCCGCTGCCGGCCGCGCTGCAGAAAGTGCAGCCGCCAAAGGCGACGGTGCCGTCCCGATTCGGACAGTCGAAACCTGCATCCAACGCAACTTTATATACTTTTTGTCCGAACACGTCCCGCAAATAGCGATTCCATGTATAATAACGTTTCCCGTCGGAAGGGAATGGAAATTGTTGTTCTGTCAATGGTTTCACTCCTTACTGGTATTCACCGAAAGCTATAGTTGCTCAAACCGTAAAATTGCGTGGAATACCATAACACATTATAACACTGAAAAATCTGTGATGTAATCTGATTAGTCATACCGTGTAATTTATAATAATTATCACAATATTGGATATAATAGGAAGTAAAAATGGCAAAAGGAGTATTCCAATTGATCTTACAAATTATTGGAGGCAAAAATTTTATTGGATTCATCCTTTTCTTTGTGCTCTATATTTTCAGCATGATTTTTGGCTTTTTTAAACATTCTTTGTTTTTTGCATTCAGCGTCATCGGATTGATAGGGGCAGTCATTTTCATTGTCCGGATCGTTTCCAATTTGCTGAAGGAAATCAGGAGGAGAAATACAGAATGATGTGTGGACTTAGAAAAAGATGGTGGGGAGACTGGCGGTAAAGAAAAATTTAGTCTAAAATGTTTATTGGTCCGGCATTGTCATACTACAATAGGACTTGTATATTTTTAATATTTCCATTAAAATGTATACATTGAAAATATGTCCGACTAGGAGAAGGAATAGTAGATTCTGAAGCTTTGCAGAGAGCTAGCGGTCGGTGGAAGCTAGTAAGCGGACGGATCGAACTCGCCTTTGAGTCTGTTTTAGCGAAGCAAGTAGTTAAAACCGTTCACCGCGTTAAGGTTATGAGCTGAGTGCATGTGTCACTAATTTGGGTGGTACCGCGGGAGTGAAAACTCTCGTCCCTTCTCTTCGGGTTGGGGCGAGTTTTTTTATTTTTCAAATATTCCGTTAATTCTGGCACTTTTTAGGATAATCTGGTAATACAAAATTCATTTTTATCAAAAAAGGCAGCAATACATTAAATCAAGGAGGATATACCCATGACTTACAATCATCGAGAGATTGAGAAAAAATGGCAGGAATATTGGGCGAAAAATAAAACGTTTAAAACATTAAACGATGATTCAAAACCGAAATTTTATGCATTGGATATGTTCCCTTATCCGTCAGGAGCAGGTCTTCATGTGGGACACCCGGAAGGTTATACGGCAACGGATATATTATCCCGCTTTAAACGCATGCAAGGCTACGATGTGCTTCATCCAATGGGATGGGATGCATTCGGTCTTCCAGCCGAACAATATGCGTTGGATACAGGAAACGACCCTGCAGAATTCACGGCAAAAAATATTGCGACATTTAAAAGACAAATTCAGGAACTTGGTTTTTCATATGACTGGGATCGGGAAATCAATACAACGGATCCGGAATATTACAAATGGACTCAATGGATTTTCATCCAATTATATAAACATGGTTTAGCGTATATTGACGAAGTGCCTGTGAACTGGTGTCCGGCCCTCGGTACCGTGCTTGCCAACGAAGAAGTGATCGACGGTAAATCCGAACGCGGCGGTCATCCTGTCATCCGCAAACCGATGAAACAATGGATGTTGAGAATAACGGCCTATGCAGACCGTTTATTGGAAGATTTGGATGAACTCGATTGGCCTGAAAGCATCAAAGAAATGCAACGAAATTGGATTGGCCGTTCGGAAGGTGCCGAAGTTACATTTACAGTGCAAGGGACGGAGAAAACATTCCGCGTGTTCACAACCCGTCCGGATACCCTTTTCGGAGCAACTTACTGCGTTCTTGCACCGGAGCATGAATTGGTAAATGAAATCACAACTCCTGAACAAAAGGAACAAGTGGAAGCTTATCTTGCGCAAGTTCAAACAAAATCCGATTTGGAACGTACAGACTTGGCGAAAGAAAAAACAGGTGTATTCACTGGTGCGTATGCAATCAATCCTGTAAATGGAAAAGCCATTCCGATTTGGATTGCCGACTATGTGCTCGCTTCATACGGAACTGGTGCCATCATGGCGGTTCCTGCTCATGACCAACGCGACTATGAATTTGCGAAAAAATTCAATTTGCCGATCATTCCTGTTTTGGAAGGCGGAAATATTGAACAGGAAGCATTTACAGGAGATGGGCCACACATCAATTCCGATTTCTTGAACGGTTTAGGAAAAGAAGAGGCGATTAAGAAAGCCATTGAATGGTTGGAAGAAAAAGGCGTAGGTGAGAAAAAAGTTTCTTACCGTCTTCGAGACTGGTTATTCAGCCGCCAACGTTATTGGGGTGAACCAATTCCAGTCATCCACTGGGAAGATGGTACGATGACAACGGTACCAGAGGAAGAATTGCCGCTAAGATTGCCGAAAGCAAAAGATATCCGTCCGAGCGGAACTGGGGAATCCCCTCTTGCCAACATCGAAGAGTGGGTGAATGTGGTCGATCCGAAAACAGGAAAACGCGGCCGCCGGGAAACCAACACAATGCCTCAGTGGGCAGGCTCCAGCTGGTATTTCTTAAGATATATCGATCCGCACAACAAAGAAAAACTTGCGGACGAAGAATTGCTGAAACGCTGGTTGCCGGTGGATATTTACATTGGCGGGGCGGAACATGCCGTTC
The DNA here is from genome assembly GCF_038593265.1 of Ureibacillus sp. FSL W7-1570. Classification (GTDB taxonomy): domain Bacteria; phylum Bacillota; class Bacilli; order Bacillales_A; family Planococcaceae; genus Ureibacillus; species Ureibacillus suwonensis. Next base: position 1,327,633 of record NZ_CP151979.1, on the reverse strand, counting down.
TTCACTTGTTATATGCCCGCTTCTGGCATAAATTCTTATATGACCTTGGGGTGGTGCCAACAAAAGAACCATTCCAAAAATTGTTCAACCAAGGCATGATTTTAGGTGAAAACAACGAAAAAATGTCCAAATCAAGAGGTAATGTGGTAAATCCGGACGATATTGTACGAAGCCATGGTGCGGATACATTGCGTTTATATGAAATGTTCATGGGACCTCTTGATGCTTCGGTTGCGTGGTCAACGAAAGGCCTTGATGGGGCGAGACGCTTCTTGGAGCGCGTATGGAGACTATTTGTTGCGGAGGATGGAAAACTTTCTAATAAAATCCAGGAATCCGATGATAAAACATTGGAAAAAGTATACCATCAAACGGTGAAAAAAGTGACGGAAGACTTCGATCACTTGCACTTCAATACAGCCATTTCCCAATTGATGGTGTTCATCAATGAATGTTACAAAGTCGAAGTGGTTCCAAAAGAATATGCGGAAGGCTTTGTAAAAATGCTTTATCCAATCACACCGCATTTCGGTGAAGAGCTTTGGTCAATTTTAGGTCATAATGAGACCATTACATATGAACCTTGGCCAACATACGATGAAGCGAAACTGGTTGATGATGAAGTGGAAGTCGTTGTTCAAGTCAACGGTAAAGTGCGTTCAAAAGTAACAGTGCCAAAAGATGCTGCAAAAGAACAATTGGAGCAAGTGGCAAAAGAAGATGAAAGAGTAAAAGAGCATATTGATGGGAAAGAAATTGTAAAAGTGATTGTGATTCCAGGAAAACTTGTGAATATTGTTGTCAAATAATTGAACATGACTCGAAAGGTGCCATACTTTTCGAGTCATGTTTTATTTTTCATGAATTCTTACTAAATTATCAGTTTTATGAAAAATTCTATTGACTTATGACATTATCAAACTTATTATTTATATCAAATTACTAAGAATTTGAAGTGCTGACTAGACAAACTAGAGGCCGTAATATTCCAGATGAAACATTCGTTGAATGTAGAGGAATATTGCGGCCTTTTCTGCTGCAAAGGGGTTGTGCACTGAGAAAACGGCATGGTGTGGCTCCGGTAACAATTCAGAATTAACGAATGTAATCAAATTTTATTAATTTTCTTTTTTTTACAAAAAGGTATTGAAAAAACAGGGAATCTTTTCGTAATATATAAAAAACACAAATACTAAGTTTACCAATAAGAATTCAATGTTTTAGTTTATATTGGCTGAAAGATTAATATAAAATGCGAGGGAATAAAATGGGAAAAGTATATATCGTAGGGGCTGGTCCTGGAAGCGTGGATTTGATTACGGTCAAAGGACTGAAATGTATTCAACAGGCGGATGTCATTTTATATGATCGCCTCGTATCAAAAGAGTTGCTCTCTTATGCAAAACCAAGTGCTGAACTTATTTTTGTAGGAAAATTACCAAAATTGCATCATGTGATCCAAGAAAGAATTAACAAATTACTGGTGCAGCATGCAAGAAAAGGAAAAATTGTAACAAGATTAAAAGGCGGCGATCCTTTCGTCTTTGGCCGTGGGGCGGAAGAAGCGGAAGTATTGAGGGATGCAGGCATTCCTTTTGAAATTGTGCCGGGCATCACTTCCGGAATTGCTGCACCCGCCTATGCAGGGATTCCCGTCACCCATCGGGAACTGGGCTCCAGTTTCGCCATCATCACCGGTCATTTGAAAGAGGGGAAAGACGAAGGGATCAATTGGAAGGGGTTGGCGGAATCCGTAGATACGTTGGCGATTTATATGGGAGTTGGGAATTTGCCATATATTACGGAACAATTAATGAAATATAAGCGAAATCCGACCACTCCTATCGCTTTAATCGAATGGGGCACTACCAACCATCAAAGAGTGGTGACCGGTACTTTAGAGACGATTGTAGAGATAGCTGAAAAAGAAAAAATCCAAAATCCCGCAATGATCATTGTGGGGGAAGTGGTAAAAATGCGTGAAAAAATTGCATGGTTTGAACAATATCAGCAGGCTTTGCGGGAGACGGTGTAATCAAACGGAGGGATGAAATTGCAGGCATTGTTGTATGTGGCTCACGGCAGCCGGGTAAAAGAAGGAAACTGGGAGGCGATCCGGTTCATTGAATCCGTGAAGCCCCATTTCAATGTGGAAATCCAGGAACATTGTTTTTTGGAACTGGCTGAACCATCCATTCTGCAAGGGGTTGAGCTTTGTGTTTCAAAAGGTGCCACAAGCATTGCAGTCATCCCAATTTTATTGCTTTCGGCAAATCATATTAAAGTCGATATCCCGCAGGAAATTGAAAAAGCCAAAGCATTATTCCCTAATGTTACATTCTCAATCGGAGAACCGCTTGGAGTTCATGAAAAGCTGATTCACAGTCTGCACAATCGGGTGTTGGAACAAGGACCAATGATTCCAAATGAAACCGACATTTTATTGATTGGACGAGGAAGCAGCGATCCAAGCGTACAAAGGGATTTAGGGCGCATTGCCAAGCTCCTTCAACGAACATACGATTACGCCAAAGTTGATACTTGCTTTCTGTATGGCAACGGCACATCCTTCGATGAAAAAATACTGACATTAAGTGAAAGCGAAAATCGGGTGTATATCATCCCGTATTTGCTGTTTACCGGGTTGTTGAAATTAAGTATCCAGAAAAAGGTTGCACAACAAGGGTTTTCTGAGCAAGTTGTGTTATGCGGCTGTTTAGGGTATGACGAAAACGTACGCCAAGTATTGATTGAGAGAATTGAAGAATCGTTATATTCATTTGTGGGGAGTGATTGAAATGGATAAAAAACAGCAAAATTTTGAAAAAGCGGTGGAAAGCTTGAAAAAAATGCTTAGCACAATGAGTTATGGCTCCATCACTTTAGTTGTGCAGGACAATTTTATTATTCAAATCGAAAAAAACGAAAAGATCCGATTAAAGTAAAGAAAATCATTTATTCGCAGAGGTGTGTAGTGTGTTAGAAGTCATCAATAGTCCTTTTAATGAAAAACAAGTGAAGCAGTTGAATGAATTATTGCCAACATTGACACCACAGCAAAAAATTTGGCTTACTGGATATTTAACTGCAACAACGGGCATTGCCGTTATCGATGCTCCTGTGGAAAAAATAGCATCACCATCCGTTGTACAGTCACCGTCACCGGCAAAAAAACATGTAACGATTCTTTATGCCAGTCAAACAGGGAATGCACAAAAACTCGCTGAAAAATATGGCAACCAGCTGCAGCAATTGGGCCTTGATGTCACGGTTTCTTCAATGAGCGATTTTAAAACAAACGCATTGAAAAAAGTTCAATATTTGCTCATTGTGGCAAGTACCCATGGCGAAGGGGAGCCGCCTGATAATGCGATTTCCTTCCACAACTTTTTGCACGGAAAGCGGGCTCCAAAACTGGATCATGTGACTTTTGCCGTTCTCTCTTTGGGAGACTCCAGCTATGAATATTTCTGCCAAACGGGAAAAGATTTCGATTTGCAGCTTGAAAAATTGGGAGCAAAGCGACTGGTGGAACGGGTGGACTGTGATCTTGACTATGCGGAACCGGCAGAAAAATGGTTTGAGGCTGTAAAAGATAAATTGCTGGGAGAAGCTGCCGCAGCTCCCGCCAATATTCAGGAAGCGGCCGCGACAACATTGCAGGAAGTGAAGGAGTATTCACGCAAAAACCCTTTCCATGCGGAAATCATTGAAAAAATCAACTTGAACGGGCGAGGTTCCAACAAGGAAACAATCCATTTGGAACTTTCGCTGGAGGATTCAGGAATAGTCTTTGAACCCGGGGATTGTCTGGCCATTATACCGTTCAACAATAAACATCTCGTTGATTCGTTAATTGCCTCATTAGGATTTGATCCAAGGGAGCAAGTTGTCGTAGATGAATCAACTCTTTCTTTGGAAGAAGCGTTATTGAATACATTGGAAATCACGCTGTTGACCAAACCGTTGATGAGAAAGCTTGCGGAATTTACAGAGAATGAAAAATTCCATGCTCTACTTGAAGACCCGGAAGCTTTAAAACAATACATTGAAGGCCGCGATCTGCTGGACGTTGCAACCCAATTCGGTCCATTCCAATGGGATGCCCAAACGTTCGTCAATTGCCTAAGAAAAATGCCCGCCCGCCAATACTCCATATCAAGCAGCTTATCGGCATATCCTGATGAAGCCCATGTGACAATCGGCGTTGTCCGTTATGAAGTGGACGGAAGGGAAAGACATGGGGTTTGCTCAACATATATCGCCGATCAGTTGGATGTGGGCGATCAAGTACAAGTGTATGTACAAAAAAATCCGAACTTCAAACTTCCGGACGATGAAACACCAATCATTATGATTGGACCAGGTACCGGTGTCGCTCCTTTCCGTGCTTTCGTTCAGGAGCGGGAAGAGCGGGGCGCTTTGGGCGAAAATTGGCTGTTCTTCGGGGATCAACATTTCATGACCGATTTCCTCTATCAAAAAGAATGGCTCGGTTGGTTGAAATCCGGAGTGCTTACGAAACTGGACGTCGCTTTTTCCCGGGATCAAGAGGAAAAAGTGTATGTGCAACATAAAATGCTGAAAAAAGCGAAAGAATTTTATGAATGGTTGGAAAAAGGCGCCGCCGTTTATGTCTGCGGAGACAAAGAAATGGCGAAAGATGTGCAGGAAGCCATCGTGCAAATCATCCAGGAACAAGGCAACAAATCCGAAGAAGAAGCACGGGAATATTTAGAAGAATTACGGAAACAAAAACGTTATCAGCGGGATGTTTACTAAGGAGGAAACATACGTGACGAAAAAAATTGTGTTACCACCGCAAGAGGGAAAACCAAGTGATGTGGAGGAAGTAAAGAAAGCGAGCAACTATTTGCGCGGAACATTGGCGGAATCCTTTCAAGATGAACTATCAGCCGCCATTCCTGATTGGGACAATAAATTATTAAAATTCCACGGAAGCTACATGCAAGACGATCGTGATGAGAGAGTGGAGAGGGAAAGAAAAAAATTGGAACCCGCCTATCAATTTATGGTGCGTCTACGTTTACCGGCCGGTGTCGCGAAACCTGCCCAATGGATCAAATTGGATGAATTGGCGGATCGATACGGCAACGGTTCATTAAGAATCACGACCCGTCAAACGATCCAATTCCACGGCATTTTAAAATGGAATATGAAAAAATATATGAAAGAATTAAACAGCGTTTTGATCGATACGATTGCCGCGTGCGGCGACGTGAACCGCAATGTGATGTGCAACGCCAATCCATATCAATCAAAATTGCATAAAGAAGTATCGGATTATGCAACGAAAATCAGTCAGCATCTCCTTCCAAGAACCAACGCTTATTATGAAATCTGGCTGGATCACGAGAAGGTTGTGGATACACAGGAAGAGCAGGAACCAATCTATGGTGCCCTTTACTTGCCGCGCAAATTCAAAATCGGCATTGCCGTACCGCCTGCCAATGATGTGGATGTATTCTCACAAGATATCGGTCTGATCGCCATCATCGAAAACGATGAATTGGTCGGCTTCAACGTGGCAATCGGCGGCGGAATGGGGATGACCCACGGCGATACGAGAACATATCCACAATTGGCGAGATTGGTAGGATTTGTGCCAAAAGATAAAATTGTGGACGTCTGCGAAAAAATTATGACCGTACAGCGTGACTATGGCAATCGTTCAGACCGCAAACAAGCCCGCTTCAAATATACAATCGACCGCCTTGGTTTGGAAAATGTGAAAAAAGAAATCGAAAAGCGGTTAGGTTATGAATTTGAAGAAGTGCGCGACTTCCATTTTGAACATACCGGCGACCGTTACGGCTGGGTGAAAGGGGATGACGGAAAATATCACTTCACCCTATTTATCCAGAACGGCCGGATCCGGGATTTCGAAGGTTACCCATTAAAAACCGCCCTTCGTGAAATCGCGCAAATCCATAAGGGCGAGTTCCGCTTTACCGGAAACCAAAATTTGATCATTGCCAATGTAAGTCCAAGAGCGAAGAAAAGCATTCAACAAATCATTGATAAATATCAATTGACGGAAAGCGAAAACTATTCGGCTCTCCGCCGGAATTCCATCGCTTGTGTCGCTCTGCCGACTTGCGGATTGGCCATGGCGGAGTCTGAGCGTTACTTGCCAACCCTCATCCAAAAAATCGAGCCGATGTTGAAGGAATTTGGCTTATATGATCAAGACATCGTCATCCGCATGTCAGGATGTCCGAATGGATGTTCAAGAGCGGCCATGGCGGAAATTGGATTCATTGGAAAAGGGCCAGGAAAATACAACTTGCATTTGGGAGGAAGTTTCGAAGGCACACGGCTCAGCAAAATGTATAAAGAAAACATCGGAGAAGAAGAAATATTAGCGACTTTAAGACCGATTTTTGCGCATTATGCAAAAGAGCGGCTTGAAGGGGAACATTTCGGGGATTTCGTCATCCGTGCGGGCTATATTGAGGCTGTGACGGATGGAAGAGACTTCCATAAACAAAAATCAAACGTATAATCAACTTAATATCGCTTCTGCCATGTCATGAAAGGGATTCGATTTTCCTGCTTTTTGCGTCAATTCATGTATTCGCCATGTTGTTTATAAATAAAAACCCCTTGGAAATTGACATGGCGGAAGCTTTTTTAATGACTGCTTTCCTTTCCCGCATTCATTCCTGCAATACGGCCGGTCACAAGGGCGCTTGTGATGTTGAATCCCCCGGTGTAGCCGTGGATATCCAATATTTCACCGCAAAAATATAATCCTTTCTTTTTCTTGGAAGCCATTGTTTTAGGATCGATCTCCTTGATCGACACCCCGCCGCCAGTGACAAAGGCTTTTTCCAACGGCAGCGTCCCATGTACATCCATCGTAAAGGCAATCAATTCATGGGCCAGTTTTCGTAAATGTTCCTGGGAGACTTTCGCGCAAGGTTTGGATGGGTCTATTCCGCATCTCCCAAGTAAAAATAATAACCATCTTTCGGGCGCCAAAAGCTTGAATAAATTTTTCACCGATTTTTTCGGTTCTTTTTTTACGAGCTGGTTCAAATATTGGAAGCAGGTTTCTTCGTTGAATTCCGTCAATGTTTGGATACGGATTTGGACAGGCGCACCGCCATTTTTTTTCATTTCTTTTACGGCAAATTGGCTGCAACGCAATATGGCGGGCCCGCTTAGACCAAAATGGGTAAAGAGCATGTCCATTTGATGGGTTACAACCGGTTTTCCTTTTTTATTCAATACGGAAACCGCCACATCCCTTAATGCCAACCCTTGCAACTGTCGGGATTGAATAAACGGTTCTTTCGAGGTAATGGGAACTTCCGTTGGATACAGTTCCGTCACTGTATGGCCAGCCCGTTCAGCCCAAGCATAACCGTCCCCGGTGGATCCCGTTTGTGGCACCGCTTTTCCTCCAACCGCTAAAATAACCGTTTTACTGCGGATTTCAGAACCATCCTGAAGACGAACCCCCAACACTTTCTCATCATCCATCAACAATTTGCTCACCGCTGTTTGCAACCGGATTTCCACATTCAAACGTTTCAATTCTTTCGTCAAGGCATCCACCACATCCTGGGCGCGATTGGAAACCGGAAACATGCGTCCATGGTCTTCTTCCTTCAGAGGCACACCCAAACGTTCAAAAAACAGGATGATGTCTTCATTGTTGAAAATGGAAAAGGCGCTATAAAGGAATCGGCCATTGCCTGGTATATGTTTGATGATTTCATCCACCGGCAAACGGTTTGTCACATTGCAGCGGCCGCCTCCGGATATGGCAAGTTTTCTTCCGAGTTTGTTGCCTTTTTCGATCAACAATACGTTCTTCTTTTGTTCTCCCGCCGCAATGGCCGCCATGAGTCCGGACGGCCCTCCGCCGATCACTATGCAATCGTACATAATTGATTCTCTCTTTCGTCTAGTTTTATTCTGACCATATTATACACAGAAGAAGGGGGAAAGAAAAAATTCTTTCATTCAGGCAAAGGGATGCTTAAAAATTGAGAATCTAGAAAAACTGATTTCATAGGAAAATTGTATAGTTCTGTCCAGTTTAGTACAATTGAGAAGATTCATTGAATCTTGAAATGAATCGTTTTATAATCATAATTCGGTATGATTACGGAAAAATTTCTGATAAAATATTCTTGTTATGCAGAAAGTAGAGGCGAAAAAATATGTGTGGATTTATTGGATATATACATGGAACAGAAGAAATAGATCATCACGAAACAATTGAACGCATGATGGATACAATTATCCATAGGGGTCCGGACAGCGGCGGCAAGCACGTGGATGAGAAAGTGTCCCTTGGATTTCGCCGGTTAAGCATCATCGATTTGTCCGATGCGGCGAACCAACCTCTTTATAGCGAAGATGGAAGCATCGTGTTGGTTTTTAACGGGGAAATCTACAATTTCCAAGAGTTGCGGGAAACATTGATTGAAAAAGGATATAATTTTAAAACAAGATCCGACAGTGAAGTGCTCATTTATAGCTACATGGAATACGGAGAAGAATTTGTCAAACAATTGCGCGGCATGTTCGCTTTTTGCATTTGGGACAAGAACCGCAATCAAATGATGCTTGCCCGGGACGGTTTTGGAATCAAACCTTTATATTACACAAACCATACAAAAGACAATACATTCATTTTCGGATCCGAAATCAAATCTTTTTTACCTCACCCGGCTTTTATTAAAGAAATGAACAAAGATGCGTTGCGTCCGTATTTGACATTCCAATATTCCGCAATGGACGAAACGTTTTTTAAAGGCGTTTATAAATTGCGTCCGGCCCATTACATGATTATCCGGGACGGCAAAATTTCCAAAATGGAAAAGTATTGGGATAAAAAATATCATGCGAAAGACAACACCCTTGAATACTATGTGGAAGAAATCCGCAAAACGGTGAAAGAGTCCGTTGAAGCCCACAAAATCAGCGATGTAAAAGTCGGTTCTTTCTTATCGGGAGGAATTGACTCAAGCTATGTTACAGCCCTTTTGCGTCCAAACAACTCCTTCTCTGTCGGATTTAAAAACTATGAAAAAATGTTCAATGAAACGGATCATGCAAAAGAATTGTCCGACATTTTGAATATCGAAAATAAACGGACTTACGTAAGCGCCGATGAAGTGTTCGAAAAACTGCCTACGATTCAATGGCATATGGATGAACCCCAATCCAATCCATCATCCGTACCGCTTTATTTCTTATGCGAATTGGCGAGCAAAGATGTAACCGTTGTATTATCCGGTGAAGGGGCCGACGAAATTTTCGGCGGATATGAGTGGTATCAGCCTTCCAAACGGATGGAAGCCTATGAAAAAATTCCGTTCGGATTAAGAAAACTCATCGCAAGCATCGCAAAGAAACTGCCGAAAAATAAATATACAAACTTCCTTGTCAAAGGTGGACAAACGATCGAAGAACGCTTTATCGGCGAAGCGGTCGTATGGGATGAAGAAGATGCATTGAATGTATTGAAACCGGCTTACCGCAGCGGCCCAAGTGTGCATTCCATCACAAAACCGATTTATTCGGAAGTCCCTTATGAAGATGACGTGACAAAAATGCAATATTTGGATTTAAACCTATGGTTGCCAGGGGATATTCTATTAAAAGCGGACAAAATGAGCATGGCCCATTCCCTTGAATTGCGCGTGCCGTTTTTGGATAAAAAGGTGATGGAACTTGCCAAAAACATTCCGACACAATATCGCGTCAACGAAAAAGATACAAAATACGCATTGAGACTGGCTGCCCTTAAAGAGTTGCCTGAAGAATGGGCAAAACGGAAAAAACTTGGATTCCCTGTACCGATTCGCCATTGGCTTCGGGAAGAAAAGTATTATAATTTAGTAAAAGAAGCGTTCCAATCCGATTATGCGAAGGAATTTTTCAATACGGACCAATTGGTGAAGTATTTGGATGACCATTATCATCAACGGGCAAACTATGCAAGATACATCTGGACTGTATATGTGTTCCTTGTATGGTATAAACGTTTCTTCGTTGATATGAAATAATTCAAAAAAAGTGCCGGTTTTCAATGTTGTTGAAAACCGGTGCGATTCCACGGAAAAACCCGCAATGATTTTAAAAGGACTATCTCTGCATTTGGAGGTAGTGCTTATTTTTGTTGCACAAAATTTTAGAACCTATTTGTCCATCGAACCGTTCTTAAATGAAAAAATGCATATTCCAAAAAACTTAATAGAATGGATGAATTGAATGTCCTCTTTAATGAAAGGTACAGCGATTTTAACAATTGGAATGTTTTTATCCAAAGTCCTTGGATTAATCTATGTCTTTCCATTTTATGCGATCGTTGGAAGTGATAACGTCATTCTTTACCAATATGCATATATTCCTTATACCATCATGCTGTCACTGGCCATTTCCGGTGCACCTGTAGCGGTATCGAAGTTTGTATCGAAGTATAATTCCATGGGGGATTATGCGGCTGGAAGGAGATTGTTAAAATCAGGGCTCCTTACGATGCTGATCACAGGATTTTTGACCTTTTTACTCTTAAACTTGCTGGCGACACCGATCGCGGAAATCGTGATCCGAAGCAAAGATCAAGCCTTTTCCGTTGAACAGGTGGCTTCCGTCATTCGCTGGGTCAGCTATGCGCTGATTGTCGTTCCGTTTATGAGTTTATGGAGAGGTTTCTTCCAGGGGTACGGAATCATGGAACCTACCGCGTACTCCCAACTCGTGGAACAAATTGTGCGAATCGTCTTCCTGCTTGGCGCCTCCTTTACCGTGATGATCCTTTTAAAGGGCAGTGCCGAAACGGCGATTGCATTATCGGTATTCGCCGCCTTTATTGGAGCGGTTGGCGGGCTTCTCGTACTATATTATTTTTGGAAAAAATACCGCCCGCAAATGAATGAATTGCGAAGCCAAAGTAAAGGAAACTCTGACATCAAGTTGAGGGAAATCTATTGGGAAGTGATACAATATTCAATCCCGATGATTTTCGTCGGCATTGCGAATCCCTTGTTCCAACTGGTCGATATGTTGACTTTTAATAATGCCATGAAGAATATTGGCATGTCGGAAGTCTCAGACTTATATTTGAGCATGGTCAACTTTACGACCCACAAAGTGGTCATTATTCCTGTCATGCTGGCAACCAGCTTATCTTTGGCCCTTGTTCCAACAATCACGAAATATTTTAACAACGGTGAATTTCAATCATTGAAAGAGGCGATGGATAAGTCGTATCAAATTTTATTTTTCATTACATTGCCTGCCGCGATTGGAATTACGTTATTGTCCCATGAAATTTATTTCCTTTTGTATGAGGAAAGTGAGATGGGGGCGAAGGTGCTCGCCCATTATGCGCCTGTAGCCGTTTTATTCGCATTATTCCAGGTAACGGCAGCGCTTCTTCAAGGAATCGATTATCAAAAATGGATTGTATTCAGTTTGTTGACAGGAATTCTTGTCAAGTTGATGCTCAATACACCGCTCATTGAAGCGATGCAGGCGAATGGTGCGATCCTTTCGACGGCGATCGGATATACGGTTTCAATCGTGATCAATCTCTTGGTTTTAAAGAAAGTGTTGAATTACAAATCGAAAATGGTGGTAAGACGCATTTTGCTGATCGTTATTTTGACGGCCATCATGTCCGCAGCCGTGTTGCTTGTCCATAAAGGAATTTTATTGTTGATCGGACCGGTGGAAAGCAAATTTTCCAGCCTTGTCGTTGCATTGATTTGTGTTGGAGTCGGCGTATATGTATATGCCTTGATAAGTTTCAAAATCGGCCTTGCCCAAAAATTATTAGGAGGACGGATTTCCCGGATTGCAGGGAAATTCGGATTAAAGTAGGTGTCGTTGATTAAATGCGTTTAGATAAGCTACTCGCCAATTCGGGATACGGTTCCCGAAAAGAGGTAAAACAGTTGTTAAAAAAAGAACAGGTGACCGTGGACGGAAAAGTGGTGAAAGACCCGTCCATGCATGTCGACCCGGAGCGGCAGGAAATCCATGTATTCGGGGAAAGATTGGATTACAAAGAATTTATTTATATCATGCTGAATAAACCAAAAGGGGTCATTTCGGCAACGGAGGATCTGCGGGAAAGGACGGTCATTGATTTATTGAGTCCCCTCCTGAGACATTATCATCCTTTTCCTGTCGGCCGACTGGATAAAGATACCGTGGGGCTGTTGCTTTTAACGAACGACGGTGATCTGGCCCATCAACTGTTGTCACCCAAAAAACATGTCCCGAAAACTTACTATGCGAAGATTGATGGCAAAGTGACCGAAGAAGACGTAAAGGCCTTTGCAAGAGGAATCGTTCTGGATGATGGCACGATGACAAAGCCGGGAGAATTGAAGATCATTAAATACGGAGATACGTCAGAAATTGAATTGACGATTTATGAAGGAAAATTCCATCAAGTAAAGAGGATGTTCGAAGCGGTAAACAAAAAGGTGGTTTTTCTGAAACGGTTATCGATGGCAAACCTGGTGTTGGATCCAACATTAAAGTATGGAGAATATCGGGAGTTGTCCGATGAAGAATTGAAGGCATTGAAAGAATATGGTTCCAAAAAAGAGTGACCTCGTCATAAGGTCACTCGTTCACATTCTATATGCAAAGTCGGCATATGGTATTCAATCTATCTCTATGATGATAACTTCACTTTCTTCTTCGTCGTTGTCCATTTGCCTCTACTTGGGCTTTCCACCAAGTTGTTAAAGGCTAACACATTCAAATCTCTTTGAATGGTGCGAGGAGTGATGTTGAATTCTTCAACCAAATCCTGTGTAGTGACTGTACCATTCTCAAGAATGTACAAATACACGTCTTTAATGCGTGTCAGCATTCTGTCTGTCGCGGGTTTCATTTAAATGAACCACTCCTTCATCTTGATTCACATGGCAAAGACTAGCGGACGACTAACTATGAATGAGAGGTCTAAATTTCTGCCCTAGACATCCCCTTTATCAGAATTTTTTGTCAAAAAATTCTTTTGACAGACTCATTATAGCAATAAACTATTAATTTTTCCACAATTCTAAATGATAAAATTTCCGTTTATTATATAGGATACGTTCCCATAATGTCAACTATACATTTATATTTTTCAATTTTCTTTAAAGAAGATTGAATTGAAATTGCATGAAGAGGTGAAAAACATGAATTTTTTAGCTATGGCGGAAGAGAGAAAGAATGAATTGATTCAAGGGTTGAAACAACTGATTCAAATTGAAAGTGTATTGGACGAAGAGAACGCAAGGGAAGATGCCCCTTTTGGAGAAGGTCCGAAGAAAGCGCTGGAGTGGATGCTTTCGACAGCATCGAAGGATGGATTTCAAGTGAAAAATGTGGATCATTATGCCGGTCATATCGAAATGGGGGAAGGGGAAGACATCCTTGGCATCCTTTGTCATGTGGATGTGGTGCCTGCGGGAGGAAATTGGACATATCCTCCTTTTGAAGGAACAGTGAAGGACGGAAAGTTATATGGCCGCGGTGCCATTGATGATAAAGGGCCGACGATGGCTGCCTATCTTGCGATGAAAATGGTCAGAGATGCAGGCATTCCTCTTTCAAAACGGGTGCGCATGATCATCGGCACCGATGAAGAATCCGGCTTCCGATGCGTGGAACATTACTTTCAAAAAGAAGAAATGCCTGGCATCGGGTTCGCTCCGGATGCGGATTTTCCGCTGATCAATGCGGAAAAGGGGATTGCATTGCTTGAATTTTCCCAAACAAGCCCATTGTCCCAGGATGAACAGCTCCTTTCATTTAAAGCGGGAAACCGGAACAATATGGTTCCGGATTTTGCAGAAGCGGTATTAAAAAATGTTCCCTCCGGATTTGAGGAAAAGTTCCATCAATATTTTAGACAGTACGATGAAGAAGTGGCTTTCAATCGGGAGGGAGATAGGGTTATAATATCCGTAACAGGAAAATCTGCCCATGCAATGGAACCGGAAAAGGGAAAAAACGCGGCGGTCATCCTTGCCCAATTTTTGAATCTCCTCTTAACAACGGAGGCAAGCAAAGCGTTCGTTTCCTTTCTGGACGATGTTTTTAGCGATGTATATGGGAAAGCCCTAGGTCTTGATTATGCTGATGAAATGTCAGGACCAACGACATTGAATGCGGGAATTGTTACTTTTGATTTGGAAAACGGAGGAAACATCATTGTCAGCATGCGATACTCCGTGACCTATCCGTATGAAGAAAAAATGCGGATGGCCCAGGAGAATTTGGCGAAATATCCTTTTGCTTTAAATGTCGTGTCGAACTCGGAGCCCCATTACATTCCGGAAGACGATGAATTGATCCAAACATTGTTGAATGTTTATCGCCGTTATACAAATGATGACACAAAACCGTTATCAACCGGTGGAGGCACTTATGCCAGAGCGTTGAAAAAAGGGGTGGCATTCGGCAGTTTATTTCCTGGAGAACCAGATGTGGCTCATCAAAAAGATGAGTATGTTGTCATCGACAACTTGGTCAAAGCTGCTGCAATCTATGCAGAGGCCATTGTTGAATTAGCATGCAAAAAATGAAGGAAGTGGGAAAATGGGATTTACGTTGTGGAATGACAAAATAGTGAAAGACGAGGAAGTTATCATTGATAAAGAAGACCGAGGCTATCAGTTCGGTGACGGTGTCTATGAAGTTGTGAAAGTATACAACGGCGAAATGTTTACAGTAAACGAGCATATCGATCGGTTCTATTCTTCGGCAGAGAAGATCCGGATTTCGATACCATATACGAAAGAGCAGCTTCATCAATTATTGAAAGAATTAGTGGAAAAAAATGAATTGGGAACAGGACATATTTATTTTCAAATCACCCGGGGCGTTTCTCCGAGAACGCACCAATTTCCTGAAGGTAATGTAAAACCTGTTTTAATTGCATATACAAGAGAAAATCCTCGGCCATTGGAAAATCTCGAAAAAGGTGTAAAAGCGACTTTTGTGGAAGATATCCGCTGGCTGCGTTGCGATATAAAAACATTGAACTTGCTTGGAGCTGTACTGGCTAAACAAGAAGCCCATGAAAAAGGATGTTATGAGGCGATCTTGCACCGCAATAATACGGTGACAGAAGGTTCTTCCACTAATGTTTTTGGCGTAAAAGATGGGATTTTGTATACGCACCCTGCCAACAACCTTATTTTGAAAGGCATTACGCGGGATGTGGTAATCGCTTGTGCGGAAGAGATCAACATGACGGTAAAGGAAATTCCTTTTACAACGTATGAAGCGTTGAAAATGGATGAATTATTCGTTACAAGTACAACTTCAGAGATTACTCCGGTGATTGAAATAGACGGAAAGCCGATCAACGGAGGAAACGTGGGAGAATGGACCCGCAAATTGCAAAAACAATTTGAAACGAAGATTTCCAGTGCACTCCATATTTAATTGTGATTGCTGGATAGGATAAATTCTTTCTATTAAAAGTATCCTCTTCAAAAAAGAGGGTACTTTTTTGCTTGTGGAATGCTTTATCAAACCCGAATCTTCTCAAGGATGAGGAATTTTTTTATTTTTCAAAGATAACGGTCACTATGAATTTTTTGGACTGTCATGTAAAATGGATTGAAGAGAGTTAGTAGGAGAGTGTTTTCATTGGCTCAACTAATAAAACTGCAAGACTATATTTCAAGATATCAGATTGATATAACAAGATATCCTACCCAATACGTCCGTTTAAAAAGAACGCAGTGGGAAAAAGTGAAGCAGCAGTGGCTTACCGGGGAAGAACCGATCATTTGGAAGCATATCGAGGAAGAGGAAGAACAACCGAAACGCTTCTCCTTTATAAAAAAATGGCTGCACAAGAAACGGATGGAGGAAGAAGAGGATATCGAGTCCGTTGATGTATCCCATGAAGCGATGGAGGATCGGGAGGAGCATTTTGAAGCGGAATCCACTTTGTCCTTTGAGCCAAATATTGTTTATCAACCGGATAACCTCGAAGATTTAAAACGGATGTTTCTTGACCAGTTTTTCCATTTTCAATTAAAGTGGGCCAGTTCAACGTTATTGGAAAAATCTTATATCGATCCGCGCTTTTATCGGGACGGTTTTTTAAGAACGGTTCTCCAACGATTGCCGGATAATTATCTGGTATTTTATTATCCGATTATTAAAATAAAAAAGGCGCCTGTAGAGTTGGACGTCATCATTTTAACGCCGACCGAGTGTTTATGCATCACATTGGTGGAGCAGGAAGAGGATGCCGTGTATATTGGTGATGGCGACCGGTTTTGGACGAAAAAGATCGGAAAGAGAAATGAAAAAATATTGAATCCGATCATCCAACTCAATCGGATGGATGCCATTGTATCCCAGCTATTCAAAAATCATCAGGCGGATTTTCCGATTCGGAAAATCTTGTTGTCACGGACCGGTTATTTTGCGCAATCCATGTCTTTATTCAACGTGCAACTTGTCGATAAGCGCGGATATACCGAGTGGCTGCAACAGCTGAAATATTCACCGTCTCCTATTAAAAAGAAACAGATTGAGGCGGCTCAAGCCATTTTAAGCAATGTGGATACAACTTCCTATAGCCGGGCCATTTGGCAAGCTTCCAATCAGGAACCGGAAAGGGAAGATAACATCCGTCAATAAGACATGAAGGATAGGGAAAAGACTTCCCAAAAGAGGCTTATTACATAATTTAATCCTGATCTTATCAACAAATCCTGGATAATATAAAATAAGAAAACATCATAGAAAGTAGGGTATTGTCGTGAGAATGCGAAATAAACCTTGGGCTCGGGAATTTATTCAGCAACATCCCGAGGTGGTCATTCCAAATCCTGAAGATTATAAAGGGAAGTGGAGTGAGATTTTCGGAAATGATCATCCATTACATATCGAAGTGGGTTCAGGAAAAGGGCAATTTATCGTGGGTATGGCCCAAGCCAATCCGGATATCAACTATATTGGAATCGAATTATATGACAAAGTCATCGTAAAAGCATTGGAAAAAGCGTTGGAAGCGGGTTCGCCTCCAAACTTGCGCTTATTGAAAGTCAATGCTGAAGAGTTGGAGAAATTTTTCCAAAAAAATGATGTCCACCGTATCTATTTGAATTTTTCGGATCCTTGGCCAAAAAAACGCCATGCAAAGCGCAGATTAACCCACGAAAAATTTCTGAGCATTTATGAATCGATATTGGTGGATGAAGGCGAAATCCATTTTAAAACGGATAATCGCGGGCTATTTGAATTTTCATTGGTTTCCATGTCCCAATATGGCATGGTCTTAAAAGACGTATCTTTGGACTTGCATGCCAATGAACCGGAAGATAATATACGGACAGAATACGAAGAAAAGTTTTCGTCATTGGGGCAGCCGATTTACCGATTGGAATCGAAATTTGTGAAAAAATAAGGGGTTCAGTTGTTGAAACGTTCCATTGTCCAACAATGGCAGCTGTTTCAATCAATTGATATAGATATTTTAATTTTCATCAGGGGGGAGAAATGATGGACAAACTGCAATTTCATGATATGACGCTGACATGGCTGGATGGGGGCGTTACATCGCTGGATGGGGGTGCAATGTTTGGAGTGGTTCCAAAACCTTTATGGTCCAGGAAGTATCCTTCAAACGAGAAAAATCAAATCGAATTATCCTGTGAACCCATTCTCATTCAATATAATGGAAAAAATTATATGATTGACAGCGGAATTGGAAATAAATTAAATGAAAAGCAAATCCGCAACTATGGTGTGACCGAGTTGTCCAATATTGAGGAGAGCTTACAAAAATTAGGTTTGACAGTTGAAGATATTGATGGAATTTTGATGACCCATATGCACTTCGATCATGCCAGCGGATTGACAAAATATGAAGGTGAACAATTGGTTTCCACTTTCCCAAAAGCCAAAATTTACGTTTCCCAAATTGAATGGGATGAAATGCGCAATCCGAATATCCGTTCAAAAGCCACTTACTGGGTGGAAAATTGGGAGCCGATTCAAGATCAAGTGGTGACATTCAACGACTTTATCGAAATTGCTCCTGGGATTGAAATGATTCATACGGGCGGCCATAGTGACGGACATGCCATTGTGAAATTGAAACAAAAGGGCGAAACCCTCATTCATATGGCCGACATTATGCCAACCCATGCCCATCAAAATCCGTTATGGGTGATGGCTTATGATGATTACCCAATGACAAGCATCTTCGCAAAAGAGAAGATTTTAAAAGAAGCCTATACGGGCGGATATAAATTCATCTTCTATCACGATGCGTACTACCGCATGGTTCAGTGGGATGAAACGGGAAAAGAAATCATTGATTCCATGAAGCGCGGGAAAGAAGCGAAAATCCAATTCCAGACAAATAACTAAAAAAGATGGGATATTTCCCATCTTTTTTTGTCAAGTTTTCTTCAATTCAACGATGACCCCTGAACGGGCATCGGCTGCAAATTCAAAGTTTTCCACTTCGCCCTCGACAACCCTTGAAATGCCGCCACGATAAACCGGGATTGTCATAATTCCGTTATGGAAATTTTCAGGTTTCATATAAATCCATGAACCATCAATTGGGCTCTCTTTTCGAAATTCCTCTTTAATATTTTCCAAAATTTGATTTGGATTCATATAAGGCTGAATTCGTTCTGATGCTTCTTTTATGATGACCGCCGCAGCTAATCCAGTTGTTACTCCCAACATAAAATCACGTAAATTCATTTTCCAATTCCCTCCTCAGATACCATTGTACCATTAAATTTCTATTTGGGCCTTCTCAAAGCAGGATGAAACATTTTCCCGATTATATACTCATTTCTATAAAATAGTTTCAATTTCCTTTTTGTTGCCTTAAGTAAAAGATTAAATCTTTTTGCCCAGACTGAAAATGCGGTTTGCAGTTCCAATGTTTTCCCGTGATTGTGCTAAAATAAAACAAGTATAACAAGAAGGAGTGTTCCATAGTGAATGAAGAAACTTTGCAATTATTTAAAACATTGACGGAACTCCCGGGAGCGCCTGGAAACGAGCATCAGGTGCGTGCGTTTATGCGCAAAGAACTGGAAAAATATGCGGATGAAATCGTGCAAGACAATTTGGGCGGAATTTTCGGATTGCGCAAGTCGGAAGAAACAAATGCGCCAAAAATCCTGGTGGCGGGCCATATGGATGAAGTGGGATTCATGGTCACTGGCATTACCGACAATGGCATGATCCGCTTTCAAACGTTGGGCGGATGGAATGCTCAAGTGTTGCTTGCTCAGCGGGTGAAAATTTATGCAAAAGAACGGGAAATCCCGGGTGTCATTGCATCGACGCCGCCGCATTTATTGACGGAAGAACAGCGGAAGAAGCCGGTCGATGTAAAAGATATGTTGATCGATGTCGGTGCGGACAATAAAGAAGATGCAATCAATATGGGCATTCGTCCTGGACAATCCATCATTCCCGTTTGTCCATTTACGGTGATGGCGAATCCGAAAAAAATTATGGCCAAGGCTTGGGATAACCGTTATGGTTGCGGACTTGCCATCGAACTTTTAAAAGAATTGAAAGATGAAAAAGTGGTGAATCACCTTTATTCCGGCGCAAATGTCATGGAGGAAGTCGGTCTGCGCGGTGCCCAAGTATCCGCTCATATGATCCAACCGGATTTGTTCTTTGCATTGGATGCTTCTGCCGCCAATGATGTCACTGGCGATCGGAACGAATTTGGACAATTGGGGAAAGGGGTATTGTTGCGCATCTATGACCCAACGATGGTCACACATCGCTCATTGAGGGATTTCATTTTGGATACGGCAGAATCCAATCATATCCCTTACCAATACTTCGTTTCAAAAGGTGGAACGGATGCGGGAAGAGTTCATACGATGAACGGCGGCATACCAAGTGCGGTCGTTGGCATATGTTCCCGCTATATCCATACATCCGCTTCCATCATCCATGTAGATGATTATTTGGCGGCAAAAGAGTTGCTTGTCAAGTTAATCCGATCTTTGGACCGGACAACGGTTGATACCATTCTCCAAAATCCGTAAGAGGTTTATATGAAGAAAAAATTACATTTCGTCGTTTCTTCGGGAAACGGCGATTTATTCTGTTACACAGATGTAATGAGAATGTAATGAAAATCTGCGAAAATTGGGAACATAATGATAGTAAAGTGAAATGAGGGAACAACATGAAAGTGGCAATCGGAACACTCAATCGTGCAAAGGCTTTAGCGGTGCAAAATGTAATCAATACATACTTTGACGATGTTGAATTTTTGGAAGTGGACGTCCCTTCAAATGTTTCAAATCAACCATTCTCTGACGAAGAAACGAGACAAGGTGCCATCAATCGTGCATTGAATGCGCTGGAAGCAACCGGGGCGGATTTGAATTTTGGCCTTGAAGGCGGAGTTCGGGAAATGGAAGGCATCATGTATTGCTGCAATTGGGGGGCGCTGGCATTAAAAAATGGCCAAGTGTTGACTGCGGCAGGAGCGCTGTTTATGTTACCGGAGAAAATCGCGGAGAAACTTAGGGACGGTGAAGAATTGGGGCCGGTCATGGATGAATATGCGCATGAAAAGGGTACCCGCCATCATAAAGGCGCCATCGGCATACTGACGGCAAACCTCATCAGCCGAACAGAAATGTTTGAACATATTGTGAAAATTTTGGTCGGACAGTACCTTTTTGCAAAAGAAAATAGATAGTGACGACGCTTTCTGCTTTTTGTCTATTCATCTACTAATAGAATTTAAGATTGCGCTCGTATCGATATCCTACTAAAATATAGTTTGGTAAAGGATGTGAAAAAGAAATGAAGAAATGGTTATTATTAACCATTAGCGCCATGTTGTTGCTTGTGTTATCCGGATGTGGAAAGTCCGTGGAAGAGCAAATCAATATAGGGGTTGCTAGTGCACAAACCGTATTTGAGGAATCTCCAAGGGAGCCGAATAAGAAAATTGGCCAAATCGATCTCTATCTACCATCAGGCTATAGCATCAAAGAAACCGATGACGTTAACAATTACGTTCTATCTCAAGGAAAAAACAAATATATTCTATTCGTAAATGTAAATGAAGAAGAAGACAGCAAACTTCATTATGAATTGTTAAAAAACAGCATGTCCGACAAAATTGTAAAGGAACAACCCGTTGAATTGGACGGCGCTTTTGGATTTACAATGGTGCTCAATCATGGCGATGAACAATTTGAACTGATCGCCAGCAGTGGCGGAGTAAAAGTTTCTACCATCTCAAACGACCGGAAAATGGATGATAAGCTGGTAGAGATGATGATGATTGCCCGCTCTGTCGAAGTGGAGCGCTGAAAGGTTCATTTTAATGACGAACACTCATCACTTCTGATACAATAGAAGCATGAAAATAAAACGGTTCACGTTGGGTGAGCCGTTTATTTGTGCATATAAGGAAGTGATGATTGTGAAGCCTGAACAGCTCGTCGAACTATTAAAAGAACGATTGGGTACGGAAAAATTTGATTTCTCATACAATCGCAAAGATGACAAATTGCGATTAGATCATAAAACACTGAAAAAAGGAATGGAAATCCATCTTCCGGGAATACTGGCGAAATACAATGAAAGACAGGAAAAAGCGTTGGAAGATGTGATATATACAATCGAACAGACCTTTGATGCGATGGAGAAGGAACGGAATGAAGACATCTTCAGCCTGACAAACATCTATCCGGTGATCCGTTCCACCTCTTTTCCATTGAAATCGAAAGAAGGGCATCCTTTTGTCGTTTCCGATCATACGGCAGAAACACGCATTTATTATGCGTTGGATTTAGGAACGACTTACAGGTTGATAGATGAATCCATGCTTCCGAAGTTAAATGCCACTGCCGATCAAATACGGGAAGTTGCCCGTTTTTCCGTGAAGAAGTTGCCGACGGATGTGAAGAAAGATGAAGTGGCAGGCAATATTTTTTATTTTGTCAATGAAAATGACGGTTATGATGCAAGCAGACTTTTGAATGAAGCCTTTTTAAAAGAAATGAGAGAAAGAATTGAAGGAGATATGGCCATCTCCGTTCCCCATCAAGATGTGCTGATTATTGGAGATATCCGAAATGAAACCGGCTATGATGTGCTGGCTCAAATGACCATGCATTTCTTTTCCATCGGGCGTGTTCCCATTACATCATTATCCTTTGTATATGAAAATGGAGAATTGACGCCGATATTTATTCTGGCAAAAAATCGATGAAAAGGAGACGAAGTAGCAGAATGATTGCAGCATACAATAAAGAACATGTGGGAGATGTACTATTAGTTCAACTGACGACGGAAGATGTCATCGCACCGGAAGTGGAGCGTGTGGGGGATGTCGCTTTAATAAAAGAAAAAACAACGGGCGAAGTAAAAGGATTCAATTTGTTCAATGCGAGTAATTATGTTGAACTGAATGTTAACGGCAATGTGGAAGTGACTGAGGAACTCGTTCAGAAAATCCGGTCCGCATTAAAGGAAAACCATGTGGAATTGGCCATTGAAGTGGACTTTTCACCGAAATTTGTTGTCGGATACGTGGAAGAAAAAGAAAAACATCCGAATGCGGACAAATTAAGTGTATGCAAAGTCAATGTCGGCGATGAAGTGCTGCAAATTGTTTGCGGAGCGCCGAATGTGGAAGCGGGGCAAAAGGTCGTTGTTGCAAAAATAGGCGCGGTGATGCCATCCGGAATGGTCATCAAGCCTTCCCAACTTAGAGGCGTGGATTCTTACGGCATGATTTGTTCTGCGAGAGAATTGGCCATTCCGAACGCACCACAAGAAAAAGGCATTTTAGTGTTGGATGATGATGCCGAGGTCGGTTCCGCTTTTCAAATTCCTTCCAAATGATGAAAAATGGGGTTAGGACGTGGATGTCCTAGCCTTTTTTATTGGAATGTTATTGGAATGTAAAGATTTTGCAACACAACTTATGTTATTCTTTTAGGGCAATTAATATTCTGATGCATGAATCAGGTGGGAAATACATATATGAAAGATGATGCAAATCTATAAAGATTGTAGTTTCATAACCAATTATTATCATATAATTATAAAGAGGTTAACGTTAGAAAGAGTGATTACCGATGAAATGGCTCAAAAAGACATTGAATAAATGGTTTTTCCAAAATGACGAGATGATGGAAGAATATGAAGAATACGACCATCATGAGATAGAAGAAGAGTTGCAAGAACATACATACGAAAAAGAGCAGCAAAGACCAAAGTTTCGTTTTCCATTGATTCCGGATGAAGAGTTGCAGCGGCCAAAAAATGAATTTATCAATCAACCGATAGACACAAAGAACAATTTCCCTATAAACAATGGGCCCCAACACGAGAAGGGTTCATTGATCTACGATGTGGAAGTATCAAGAATACACGAGTTATTGGAAATGCGCATACAAAATAAGAAAAAATCGGCCAGTTCGAAACATAAGGTCCCCCCTCGATATGCCGACCGGTTGTTGGAGAAGGAAAATAAACGGAAACCTGTACAGAAAAAGAAGGAGCAACCCGCAGAAAAAGAAAAAGTCCAAATGCCGGTCAATCGAAGAAGATTTATCCCAACCGATGTCCCTTCACCGGTTTATGGATTTCAAAAACCACAACCGATCAATGCCTTGCTGGCCAAGAAACGCGGAACCAATGAGCAGGAAAATCCTGATGGAAAAGAAGAAGTATCGGCGACGATTGAAAAAAGCCCGGGCACACTGGTTGTAGAGGAACTTGATAAACAGATTGAAAAAGTGAAGGAAGAAGTCGAACAAATCCTTCATCAAACGAAAGAAAGCATGTCGATTTCGATTGAAGAAGGTGAATTCACGGATGCCCCATCCGGCAATGTCGAAAAGGATTTCGTAGAAAATGGCGGAAGTGTGCCAATATTGGTGGAAACCCCAAATGAAGTAACAGTGAAGGCGGCGCAATTTTCGGATGAATGGCATGCCGCGGAAGAACATCATGATCGGGATTCCGAAACTATTGGATTGAATGATGTTCAAGAAGGAATTGACAACCCATTATATGAAGAAGAGGATGAAGAATATTCACCATCCGAAAGCGTTGGCGAATGGGACGTTCCACCGTTGCCAAATGAGCAGGTGCAACCAGATTTTCCGGGGGGAAGCGTTGTGGATGACGGGTTGGATCAACAGGAAGAGGCAGGGGTTGAACAAGAACAGCAAGAACAGCCGTCACCGGTTGAAGCAGATCCTCTGAACGAAAAAATGGATCCCCGAACGGAAGATTTTTCGACAGCATTGGAAGATGAAAGGTTCCATGTCTTTGACAATCGCGCTTCAGAAACAATGGAGGCAAAAACCGGGGGATTCTCCCACGGGGAAGCGACAGTTCATCTTTCTTCCAAAGAGGATTCCGATGAAGGAAGTCATCCCGCATCCCTGCAGGAATCTTCTGCGGCGAATGACAATCAAACGAGGAAAAAGCCGATACCGTTTAACGTGATCATGTTAAAGTCGGATAAAGAAAAATTGGCGAAAAGAATGCAATGGCAAACCGGGGAGAAAAACCAGCACAATCATAATGGATTGACGGAGAAAAAGGTTGAAATCGAGCTGAAAAACCACGAAAATACATTAGGGTTGGAAATAAAGGGTGAAAATGCAATCAACCCATTTGAACATTCGACTCAGGCCGATGATCAATCGGGAAGCGGGACCAACCGCCATGAAACATTGAACGAGCCGGCGGAAAGTAATGAATCCCATTACATCAAGCCGCTGCTCAGTTATTTGACACCTCCGGAAACATCGACGGAAGACTATGAATGGATGGAGAGTCAGGCGGAAAAACTTGTGGAAACTTTGTCCTATTTCCAAGTGAGCGCCAAAGTGGAATCGATTATGCAAGGCCCGGCGGTTACCCAGTTTGAAATTACAGTGGGGCATGGAACGAAAGTTAGCAAGATCCGCAATTTGGCGGATGACTTAAAGCTTGCCCTTGCTGCGAAAGATATCCGCATCCAGGCACCAATTCCGGGAAAAAACACCATTGGGATTGAGATACCAAATCGCATTTCCAGGGCGGTGCGATTATCGGAAGTGGCCAATAGCGAACAGTTCCTAAATTCGGATTCGCCATTGGAGGCTGCCCTAGGTTTAGATTTAACGGGGACGCCGGTGACAATCGATTTGCGCAAAATGCCCCATGGATTGATTGCCGGGGCAACCGGATCCGGAAAATCGGTGTGCATCAACTCCATTTTAGTGAGTCTTTTGTTGAAGGCTGAACCGAGTGAATTGCGATTGATGCTCATTGACCCAAAAGTGGTGGAATTGGCGCCGTATAATCATATTCCGCACCTTGTCAGCCCGGTGATTACCGATGTAAAAGCGGCTACCGCGGCGTTGAAGTGGGCGGTGGATGAGATGGAACGGAGATATCAATTGTTCGCCCATGCAGGTGTACGGGATTTGCCAAGATATAATAGACTGGTGGAACAAGAAGGAAAACTCCGTCTAAAACTGCCTTATATTTTAATTGTGATTGATGAATTGGCGGATTTGATGATGATGGCTCCGCATGATGTGGAAGAATCCATTTGCCGGATTGCCCAAAAGGCGAGGGCTTGCGGCATCCATTTGATTGTCGCTACACAACGTCCATCCGTTGACGTCATCACCGGTTTGATCAAATCGAATATTCCAACGCGCATTGCGTTTTCTGTATCTTCTCAAATCGACTCCCGCACGATTTTGGATAGCCAAGGCGCAGAAAGGTTGCTTGGGCGGGGCGACATGCTTTATTTAGGAAACGGGATGAGCGACCCGATCCGCTTGCAAGGCACTTTTGTGACGGATGATGAAATTGAAGCGATCATTCAACATGTGAAAGAGCAAGGGGAGCCTGATTATTTCTTTGAGCAAGAGGAACTCTTGAAAAAAGTGGAGATGGTGGAAGAGCAGGACGAATTGTTTGAAGACGTATGCCGGTTTGTATTTGAACAAGGTGCGGCATCCACCTCTTTAATTCAAAGAAAATATCACATCGGATACAATCGGGCGGCCCGATTGATAGAGATGCTTGAAAGCTATGGTTTTGTATCTGAACAAAAAGGGAGCAAGCCGAGGGAAGTTTACATCACCGAATCGGACTTGGCGGAACTATTCGATTGATTGTTATTACTGAAATTTAGAGGGGCTGGCCCCCTCTCATTTTTTTCGAACGAATAAATAAAACCGTGCTATAATGGTATAGGTTTTTGAATTACTAAAAATGTATAAACTAGACATAAACTTAATATTTATTCATTAGGGTTAATCCCTGGGAGGTTTTTGATCATGACAATTTATCATTTCACAGGCATAAAAGGTTCGGGAATGAGTTCACTTGCTCAAATATTGTTTGATTCCGGCGAAACGGTGCAAGGCTCGGATGTCGAAACGTATTACTTTACCGAACAGCCTTTAAGAGAAAGAAATATAAAAATCTTAAAATTCGATCCTGACAATATCCAGCCGGGAATGACCGTCATCGCAGGGAATGCCTTTCCTGACAGTCATCCGGAAATCGTTCGTGCAAAGGAACTGGGCGGTGATGTGATCCGTTATCATAAATTTTTAGGGGAATATATAAAGAAATTTACTTCGATTGCCATTACGGGCGCTCATGGAAAAACAACGACAACCGGCTTAATGAGCCATGTGATCGGCGGTTATAAGCCGACATCTTACTTGATCGGGGACGGTACAGGATTAGGAAAAAAAGATGCGTCATATTTTGTGATGGAAGCTTGTGAATATCGGCGCCACTTTCTTGCCTACCATCCAGATTATGCAATCATGACCAATATCGATTTTGATCATCCGGATTATTTCTCGGATATTGAAGATGTTTTTTCAGCTTTTCAAGAATTGGCACTTCAAGTGAAGAAAGCCATCATCGCTTGGGGCGACGATGAGCATTTGCAAAAAATTCAAGCCAATGTGCCGGTAATCTATTACGGGTTTGGAGATCGGAATGATTTCATAGCGAAAAATATTGAAAAAACAACAGAAGGGTCCAGTTTTGAAGTATATGTCCGCAATGAATATTATGATCGTTTCTTCATTCCATTGTTTGGAGACCATGCCATCCTGAATTCGTTGGCCGTCATCGCATTATGCCACTATGAAGGGGTTCCGGTAAACATCATCAAAGAACGCATGAAAACGTTCCATGGTGTAAAAAGACGTTTTACGGAGACGAAAATTGGCAATAATGTTCTTGTCGATGATTATGCGCACCATCCAACCGAAATTGTGGCAACGATTCAGTCAGCGAGACAAAAATATCCGGACCGGGAAATCGTGGCGATTTTCCAGCCTCACACATTCAGCAGAACGGAAGCATTTCTGCAGCAGTTTGCCGATAGTTTAAAAATGGCGGATTCTGTCTATTTATGTGATATATTCAGTTCAGCCCGTGAACATAACGGAAATTTATCGATAGAAGATTTGGCGGCGCTGATTGATGGAAGCGAAATCCTCCGTAATGAAGGAATTGAAAATTTGAAAAAACATTCTGATGCTGTCTTTCTTTTTATGGGAGCAGGGGATGTAAACAAATACCAAAAAGCATTTGAAGACATACTAAGAACGGGTGCATAGTCCTTTTGAAATGTGGCGAAAATATTTCAATACGGACAAAAAAGGAGCTGTAAAACGCTCCTTTTTTTAACAGTAGAAGGAGAAATAAAAATTTTGTCGAATAATATTAAAGAAGCTATCAATTTTGGGAGGTCTTCAGCATGGAAGTGATCTTATATATCTCGGCACTGGTTGCTGCAATTGCTTTCCTGGTACTTTGCATTAGCATAGGTGCTACATTATTTTCTTTAAAAGGAATATTGAAAAGTATTGCAGGAACGGTTGCGGGCATGGAGAAACAAATGGAGGGAATCACCCGCGAAACGACTTTTCTGTTGGAAAAGACCAATACTTTAGCTGCTGACATTGCGGAAAAATCAGAGAAACTGAACACTGTGGTGGATGCGGTTAAAAATATAGGAGTTTCCATCAATAATTTAAACAACTCCATCAACAAAATTACGGATTCCATTTCCAAAGAAGTGGACAAAAATGAAGAAAAAATTGCCCAGGTTGTTCAATGGAGCAATGTGGTGATGGATATCGCTGAAAGATGGAAACAACGAAAAGCCCAACCGGATGTGGTTGAAGCGGCGGATCAATCTGGTACGTCAGTGAAGCGCCGGAAATAAAAAAAAGGGGGAAGGCAAATGCCGGGGGATAAAACAAATTTCAACGAAGTGAAAGACCAACAAGCAGTACAAGAATCTCTTGTCCAGGAGACCAGAGAGGAGGAAACAATCAATATGAAAGATTTCGTCATCGGCGCACTCGTCGGAGGAATTGTAGGCGCAGCGGTCGGATTGTTACTGGCTCCGAAAACAGGGAAAGATTTGCGCAGTGATGTGTTAGAGCAAGCCAGCAATATTCGGCAAAAGGGGATCGTTCTGACATCCACTGCGAAAGAAAAAACCGCCCAACTGTCAAGCCAAATAAAAGAGCAGTCATCCCATTTAGTGGATAAAGTGAAATCGAAAAAAGACAAATCTCCTCAAGTGTTTGATGACGGTACGGTTTCATATGAGGAAAATCTGAATGATGCCTATGATGGCGCAGATATTTCGGAAGTGGCCCGTCCATCATCGATCTAAACGGATAAACAAAGAAAAGAGCAAATTGGGAAAACAGCGGGTTTTCCAATTTGCTCTTTTTGTTCTATAAGCGATAGATCATTTTCTCACTGCAGGATGTCCAATTAATCGAATCTCTAATATGTCCCCGCCAAAAATTTCTGTGTCGAAAGAAATCGGTTCGCCGTTTCGAAGGATTGAAAACTGCCCTTTGAAATCTTCAGGAATTTTCCAGTTTGAAAATTTGAATACATCTTGGAAAGTCCAAGGACTCGGGTCTTTTTCGATCACTTGCAACGAAGCGCCATTATATACCGTTGAGGTAGGTTGTACAATCAGTCCGTTCATGAGGACTTCGTATCTGGTTTTTTTCAATTCCAATGGTTGATTTTGAAATGTTACAGTAATGGAGTCCTCCAAAGGGATATTCAATTGATCAAAAACAGCCTGAACGGTTGGAGGGGATGTCGGCGCTTGAATCGTTAAAACATCACCATCTTCAATCGGATAAGACAATTTTGCAGCCCGTCCATTTAAGAGAAAACTTGCAGTGTATTCAGGCATATACACCGGTTGACCGTCAACTTTGACGATGAAAGTTTGAGAATTAATAAGATCATGCCGATGGATATGCTCCAAGAAATCCTGGATGGTTTCAATCGGTTGGAAAAGAATTTGGTCCCGGTCTTTTAACTCTTTATCGAGGGATGATGGTTCCCCGTTTAATTTAACAATCGGTTCGACAAAATAAGTTTGTTCATTCAATTGGATTTTTTTCATGGAAGCCTGGTCGATGATATCGCGGATTGTCGCTTGTGCATTTTTTCCGTCTTCACCAGGGATGACGGTGATTTCATCGCCATCCTGGATCGGTGTTTTTGAGGAAGCTTCCTCGCCATTCACCAATATGGTTGCCGGACTTCCATGCTCTCCCGGAACAAATATATCTTGTCCATTAATGGTGATGGAAATGCCCTGTCCCGGTTTTCCGTATAAATGTTTTGCACTGATGTTTGCCGCCAGGAAGGCATCGCTTACCGTCATTTCTTTTGTTTCGAATAACCGGACAACCTGGTTGTTGACTGTGACAGACATATAGTGAATAGGATATTTTCTGGCGGCGATGGCAATGCCGATAGGTGTTACAAGGTCAGGTCTCGTTTCAATGGATTCATCTTTCGTTAAATTCTGGATGGCACTGATATCCCGTACCGCCACACGATTTTTTGGCAATTGCAATATATGGCAAAGTTCTTCCGGCAGTTTCGGCGTCAAGCTTCCTCCCCCAATGAGCATGACGGCTTTTGGGGGAACTTGATTGTTCAATTTCAAAATTTCATTACCGATGGCAGTCGCCAATTGTTTAATGGCCGGCTCAATGGTTTGGATCACTTCTTCGCTTGGGATTTCCTGTTCAAATCCCAAAATATCTTGAATGGTAACGGTTTCGTCCGTGTTCAATTTTCGTTTGACGGCTTCTGCAACAGGGAAGTCCAGCAAATATTGGTCACATAGACTTTCAGTGATTTCATCGCCCGCTGTCGGCACCATACCATAGGCAATGATCGTGTTGTTGTTTGTGATGGCGATGTCCGATGTACCTGCCCCTATATCGACCAACGCCACATTTAAGCGTCGCATTGTGGGAGGGAACAGGACATTGATTGCGGCAATGGGTTCCAAAGTCAAAGCTTCCATTTCCAAATCCGCTCTCTTTAATGCCGCCAACAATGACTCGATGACGATCCGGGGAAGGAAAGTGGCAATGACTTCGACCGCGGCTTCATTTCCCCGTTGATCCAAGAGGCTTCCGATTTCCTGTCCGTCAAGGATATAGTGCAGGACGGAATAACCTACACAATAATAATGGTTTGAGTCATTTTCCTGCTTCCCGAGAAGTTGGACTTGCGCTTGTTGCACGGCCTGCAATTCCAGACGATTGATATCTTCCTGCGTAAAAATGGGGCGGTTTGCGATATTCGTTGTCACGCGGGCCTGTTCGGTTTTCAACGCCCGTCCGGCAGCGGCCACGTTGACTTTCGTCAAAGGGCCGTGTTTTTTTTCCAACTCATCTTTGATTTCTTTAATTAATTCCGCCACGTATAAAACATTATGTATTTGACCGTCAATCATCGCCCGTTCTTTATGTTCTTTCATCAGCATATCGACAACATGATAATGGTCGTTTTCTTCTTCCAAAATAATTCCGACGACCGACCGGGTTCCAATGTCCAAAGCGAATATTTTGGAACTCAATAAAACCACTTCCTTTCTAAAAATAGCTTCATATACTTTCACGAGTTGAAGCGCTAAATTAAAAGACGTGACATTCGGAATTTTCTTGATTATAATATGGATATTATCTTAAAATGTAACATACATTTCAGTCTTCTGAAAGTGTTGTATTTAAGTAGGGAGGAGTAGTAGGGATATGAGTGAACAAAAAAAATTAGAGGAACTTCGCAAGCAAATTGATGATCTGAACTTGGAAATTCTCCGATTGATCAACGAACGTGCCGAAATTGTAAATGAAATTGGGAAAATCAAAGAAAAACAAGGGGTCAACCGATACGATCCATTGCGTGAACGTCACATGTTGGATTTGTTGAGAAAGCATAACAAAGGTCCGTTAAATCAAATGACGGTTGATTATATTTTTAAAACAATCTTTAAAACCGCTTTGAAACAATTAGAAGCGGATACGAAAAAAGAATTGCTTGTTTCCCGTAAGAAAAAACCTGAAGATACGATCATTGAAATCAATGGCGAAAAAATCGGTGCAGGTGAGCCAACATTCATCTTTGGTCCATGTTCGGTGGAATCTTACGAACAAACAGCCCAAGTGGCCGCTTCCATCAAAGCGAAAGGATTGAAGTTCATCCGTGGCGGTGCTTACAAACCTCGTACATCACCTTACGATTTCCAAGGATTGGGCTTGGAAGGACTAAAAATTTTAAAACGCATTTCAGAAGAGTATGGTTTAGCCGTTGTTACTGAAATTGTGACACCTGGGCATATTGAAGAAGCGTTGGATTATGTGGATGTCATCCAAATCGGTGCCCGCAACATGCAAAACTTTGAATTGTTAAAAGCGGTCGGTGAAACAAATAAACCGGTATTATTAAAACGCGGTTTGGCAGCAACAATCGATGAGTTCATCCATGCAGCTGAATATATCATGTCCAAAGGCAATGAAAACATAATGCTTTGCGAACGCGGAATCCGCACATACGAAAGAGCTACACGCAACACATTGGACATTTCGGCGGTTCCTATTTTAAAACAAGAAACCCACTTGCCTGTATTTGTTGACGTAACGCATTCGACAGGCCGCCGTGACTTATTGTTGCCATGCGCAAAAGCAGCCATTGCAATTGGTGCAGATGGTGTGATGGCGGAAGTGCATCCGGATCCATCAGTCGCATTGTCCGATTCCCAACAACAAATGGATTTGAAACAATTTGACGAGTTCTTTGAAGAGCTTCAAAAATTCATGAAACAGTACGAATACAAAGCATAATGATGCGGCTATCCAATCATCATGATTGGGTAGTTTTTCTTTTCGGCGGGGTAGTGATAATATCCTAATTATGAACAATAATTATTATATTTTTTTGAACTCCTCCTATGTATTGAAAAAATTAAGCAAAATATCGTATTATGAAGACAATAATAAATAAAAAGGGAGGGAATCCTTTGACTGTTACAATCTATGATGTTGCCCGTGAAGCGAATGTTTCCATGGCCACAGTATCCCGGGTAGTGAACGGCAGCCAAAATGTAAAGCCTTCTACCCGCAAAAAAGTGCTTGAAGTGATTGAACGGCTTGAATATCGTCCAAATGCAGTCGCCAGAGGACTCGCAAGCAAAAAAACAACGACAGTCGGTGTCATCATTCCTGATATTTCAAATAATATTTATGCGGAGGCTGCCCGCGGGATCGAAGATATTGCCACAATGTACCGCTACAATATCATTCTGGCGAATTCAGACCAAAAGGAAGAAAAAGAATTATCCCTGCTTGATACGATGTTAGGGAAACAAGTAGACGGCATCGTCATGATGAGCGATGCGGTAACACCAAAATTACTTCAGACAATGGAAAATTCTCCAGTACCAATCGTACTTGCCGGTTCCATCGATGAATCAAAAAAATTACCTTCAGTCAATATCGATTATTTCCAAGCCACTTATGAAGCGATAAAAATGTTAATAGACAACGGCCATAAGCGCATTGCCTTCATCAGCGGACCATTAAGTTATACAATCAATGCGAAATATAAACTTGAAGCTTATAAAAAAGCGTTGCAAGACGCCGGATTGGAAGTGGATGAAGCGTTGATTGTAGCCGAAGACGATTCGTATGATGGCGGCATGGAAGCGTGGAAAGAATTGAATGAAATCGAAAATCCTCCAACAGCTTACTTTGCCGGAAGCGATGAGTTGGCCATCGGAATCATCCATGCAGCACAGGATCATGGAATAAAAGTTCCGGAAGATATCGAAGTCATCAGCTTTGAAAACTCCAAATTGGCCCGCATGGTGAGACCTCAATTGACGAGTGTCGTACTTCCTTTATACGAAATTGGTGCGGTATCGATGAGATTATTGACAAAATTCCTGAACAAGGAAGAAGTGAAGGATCAGAACGTCATTTTGCCTTATCGTATTGAAAAGCGCGACTCCGTAAAAGTGAAATCAATGAAAAACAAATAAAAAGGTGTAGACAAAGTCTCTTGTGATTTTGTCTACACTTTTTCTTTATAGGCCGCTGTTTTTTTCAGAGCGGATAATATTTAAAGCTTTTGTGAGCATTTGCGCATTTTTTTCTTCAATTTCCGCTTTCCGTGGAATCGGTTCGAACAATGGGTTTGGATCTTCCCATGTCGGGATGAGCGGCACCGGCGCTTCTTTTTGCCATTTGTCCAACCATTCTTCGGGAAGCTTTCCTGTTGGAATCGGAAGATCATTCATCTCGAGCCAAATCATTGACCATGCTCTTGGCACAACCCGCCACATATCATATCCTCCGCCGCCGACAGCGATCCATCGTCCATCACAATATTCATGGGCCAATTCGTGGGCAAGTTTGGGGATTTCCCGATATATTTTCATGGAAGCGTTCAGATGGGTCAATGGATCAAAATAATGGGCATCCGCTCCATTTTGGGTAAAGAGTACATCCGGTTTAAAATAATCAATGACTTCTCTCAAGGCTTGTTCATAGATCAAGAGGAAACTGTCATCTTCCGTAAAGGCTTCCAGCGGGAAGTTGAAAGATGTTCCATAGCCTTGTCCATTTCCTCTTTCACTGATGTTTCCCGTGCCCGGAAAAAGATATCTACCGGTTTCGTGAATGGAGAAGGTGCAGACGCTTGGGTCATCATAAAAGGTCCATTGCACACCGTCGCCATGATGGGCATCGGTATCTACATAGAGGACGCGGGCATGGTATTTTTCCTGGATGTAACGGATCGCGATGGAACTATCGTTATAGATGCAAAATCCGCTTGCCCGTCCGCGGAAACCATGATGCAACCCGCCGCCGAGATTTAAAGCATGTCTGCTTTTTCCCTGCATGACATAATCGACTGCTTGCAATGTGCCACCCACCAGCAAGCAGCTCGCTTCATGCATGTTGGGAAAAATCGGTGTATCTTCGGTTCCGATGCCGTATGGTTCCGTCTGTTCAGGGGTTAGAAGACCTTGTCCCGCTTTTTTTACGATGTCGATGTAACTTGGATCGTGGACCAATGCGATTTCCTCTTCCGTTGCAACCCTTGCCGGAACGATGTCTTCATCAGAAAGTGCGCCAATGTTTTTCAACAAATCCATTGTCAATATTAAGCGCTTATGATTAAATGGATGGCTTTCAGAAAATTTGTAGCTCAGTTGATCCGGTGAATATACAAATACTGCGTTTTTCATAAATTCACCCCTGGCAAATTGGGCCATAACACTTCAAAATCATTGTTGCGCAAATCTTTGATGATTGGCAATGGATTCATCATCCGGACACGGATCGAAATGATGCGGCTGTTTTCGTTTTCCGTATCAGGAAAGACGAGAATGCTCAATACATTGGCATGATGTTTTTTAAATAAAGTCAATACATCCGCCAATGTACCCACTTTATCTTTCAGCCGGATATCAATTTTGGAGGAAGGCTGATGTGCTCCGGTAAGTTCAATGTAAGCCGTCAACAAGTCGGTTGTTGTGACGATCCCGACCAGCTTCCCTCCGGATACGATTGGCAAACAGCTGATTTTTGATTCATAAAAGGTTAATGCAACATCCTCTACAAAATCCAAGGGATGGCCCACAATGATATCCTTCACCATAAATTGTTCGATCGGTGTATCGTAAATGGCGGAATTGTTTTCTTCTTTCAAACAGGAAGGCAATGCATTTTTCACGTCGTGGGAAGTGATAAGTCCCACGATATTCTCTTCCTCATCCACGATGGGAATGTGGCGGATATTTTTTTCTCTCATCAATTTCAGGGCATCATTTAAAGTATCCTTCGGTGTTAGCGTGTACACCTCTTTTTCCATGATTTGTTCGACGATCATGTGTTTGTCCCCCTTTTCAATACATGTACCGATATTTGAAACGCAACCTGTCAAAACGCGTGATGGTTTCATTATTCACACGTTCGCCGATGCGTACCATCAAACAATTGGCAGGGTGTGATGTAATTTCCGGATCATCGGTTGCGCAATATTCGAACCCGACCGTTTTCATCAGACCTTCCATCATTCGCCGATATTCCCATACATTCAGCCCGGTACCTTTCAAATCCCAATGCCAATAATATTCCGTTGTAAAAATTAAATAATCTTCCATCTCATCCGCCATAAAAGAAACTTCCAACAACTTCTTTCCAACCCCGGTTCCACGATATGATGGTATCACTTCTATCGCGCCCAATTCCAGCACATTTTCTATTTTATCTTCCGACCATCTTTCCAGGGGGTCAGGATATAAATAAGTTACGTAGCCGATAATCGTATTATTATTGCGGGCGACAATAATTCTCCCTTCATCTAATCCGGCAATATCCACCAAAGCCTTTTTTTGCTGTTCTGGAGGACGGAAAGATGTTAAATTTTCATGAAATTCAAATTTTTCTAACGTTTCAGGCGGCAATGGCCCTTCGACTGTCACAATGCCATGAGGCGTTTCCATATTTGCACAATGATAACTTTTTTTATGTAGCAATCAACTTCACCCCCGTTATCTATTAATTACATTATATGATAAAATACGCGTACAAAAGCAGAAATTTTACGAAAAACAAAGAAATTCATTAAATCTTAAAAATATTTTGCTAATTATAATAATTCATTGTAAAATGTAAAATATCATAGAAAGAAAGGGGATATTTAATGGGGATGAAAACGACTGAGAAATTAGCAGTTGTACCAGGGGATTATCATTTAAAGAATTATGAAGAAACTTACGCTAATTTCGACTGGAAGGAAGTTGAAAAGGCATTTACTTGGTATGAGACGGGGAAAGTAAATGCTGCTTATGAAGCGATCGATCGTCATGCCGAATCAGATCGAAAAGACAAAGTGGCTCTTTATTTTAGTAACGGGGATCGTAAAGAGTCATACACATTCGATGATATGAAGCGCATGACGAACAAAGCTGCCAATGTATTCAAACAATATGCAAATCTTGAAAAAGGGGATCGCTTATTTATCTTTATGCCAAGATCTCCGGAGTTGTACTTTGCGCTTTTGGGAGCATTGAAATGCGGTTTGATTGTAGGTCCGCTCTTTGAAGCATTCATGGAAGGAGCGGTGTATGACAGACTATCAAACAGTGAGGCAAAGGCGCTTGTAACTACACCTGAATTATTGAACCGGGTGCCGTTGGATCGTCTGCCTCATTTAGAAAAAGTGTTTATTGTCGGGGATCAAGTGGAAGAAAATGAGAAGATTGTAGATTTTAATAAAAGATTGGAAGAAGCATCCGGGGATTTCGACATCGTTTGGGTTGATCGGGAAGACGGAATGCTTTTACATTATACATCCGGATCAACGGGCGCTCCAAAAGGAGTATTGCATGTCCACAATGCAATGATTCAACACTATCAAACTGCCCGTTGGGTATTGGATTTGCATGATGATGACATTTACTGGTGTACAGCTGACCCAGGATGGGTAACAGGAACAGCTTACGGTATTTTCGGTCCATGGTTGAATGGAGTGACAAATGTCATTATCGGCGGACGTTTCAGTCCTGAAAGATGGTACGGTGCCATTGAAGAATATGGTGTTACCGTTTGGTATAGTGCACCAACTGCCTTCAGAATGTTGATGGGTGCCGGTACAGCGGCCTTAAAACAATTTGATTTGTCATCATTGCGACATGTACTGTCAGTAGGGGAACCTTTGAACCCTGAAGTAATTCGCTGGGGAATGAAAGAATTGGGACATCGTATTCACGATACTTGGTGGATGACAGAAACTGGTGGACACATGATTTGCAACTATCCTTGCATGGAAATCAAACCGGGTTCAATGGGTAAACCGATTCCTGGTGTTTATGCAACGATTGTTGATGATGAAGGAAATGAATTGCCACCATATACGATGGGGAATTTGGCGATCCGCAAAGGCTGGCCATCCATGATGAGGGCCATTTGGAAAAATCCGGAGCGTTACCAACAATATTTCTTAAAAGATACTTGGTATGTTTCCGGAGATTCCGCATATAAAGATGAAGACGGATATTTCTGGTTCCAAGGTCGTGTTGACGATGTAATCATGACAGCCGGTGAACGGGTAGGTCCGTTTGAAGTGGAAAGCAAATTGATCGAACATCCGGATGTTGTTGAAGCGGGTGTTATCGGTAAACCGGATCCGGTTCGTGGCGAAATCATCAAAGCCTTTATTGTATTGAGACCTGGGGTAGAGCCGACAGAAGAATTAAAAGAAGATATTCGCCAATTTGTAAAAACTGGCTTAGCTGCCCATGCAGCACCTAGAGAAATTGAATTTAAGGATAAGCTTCCAAAAACACGAAGCGGTAAAATTATGCGCCGCGTGTTAAAAGCTTGGGAGTTGAATCTTCCAACCGGCGACTTATCCACAATGGAAGATGATTAATCTTACTCCATCCACCATGTGATTTGTTGAGCAAGATAATAATTATACATCCACCGAAGGATAATTCATTTTTCAACAAATGAATATCCTTCGTTTTTTATTTAGTGAAAGTTTTAAAAAAATATATAAACATACATTTGACTTTATATTTATACAAGTTTATACTAACAATATCTTACGGAAGAGGTGACTGCGTTGAAAGTTGGAATCATTGGAGCTACTGGATACGGTGGATTGGAATTGATCCGATTTTTACACAACCATCCAGAAGTAAAACAGATGGATTTATTTACGTCTTCTGATGAGGGAGTCATTTTTTCATCCAAATTTGGTCATTTATTGAATATACAAGATGTGCCCCTACAAAAAATAGATTATGAGACGTTGATGAACTATGATGTGGTGTTTACGAGCACGCCTAGTGGAGTGACAAGCAAGCTGTTGCCGCCGCTTGTGGGAAAAGGCCCGAAAATCATCGACTTATCCGGAGATTATCGGTTGAAAAATCTACAGGATTATGAAAAATGGTATAAAAAAGAGCCTGCTCCACAGGAAATAGTGGACAAAAGCGTCTATGGTTTGACGGAGTGGAATGAAGAGAATATTAAAGAAGCTCCGTTGATCGCGAACCCCGGATGTTACCCGACTGCAGTGTTATTATCCGTCCTTCCTTTAATCAAAGAAGGTTTAATCGATCCATCCTTTTTAGTAGTTGATGCAAAAAGCGGTGTTTCCGGTGCGGGAAACAAGCCGACAAAAATGACTCATTTCAGTGAAACAAATGAAAACTTCTCAATATATAAAATCAACGAACATCAACATATCCCTGAAATTGAGCAAGCCATTGAAATATTTACAAACGTGAAGGCGACGATCACTTTCAATACCCATCTTGTGCCGATGACAAGGGGAATTTTGGCCACTTCCTATGCACCGGTGGCAGATGGGGTGACAACGAAAGATTTGATTGAATGTTACCTGGAAACCTATAAACGCCATCCGTTCGTCCGCGTCATTACGGATGCGAATACGATCGGCACGAGCCGGGTAAAAGGTTCAAACTACTGTGATGTGTTCGCCAAAATTGATGAGCGGACAAATCGGGCTACAATCGTCAGTGTCATTGACAATTTAGTAAAAGGTGCGGCCGGCCAAGCGATTCAAAATATGAACGTTCAATTGGGCTATCCGCAGACGGTTGGGTTAGACGTTGTACCATTGTTTATTTAAATAGCCGGTTACGGGAGAAATGGAGGATTTTAATGATGTCATCAATTGTAGAAATGAAATTATCGAGCAAGAATATTGTATCCCCGAAAGGATTTAAAGCTGCGGGAATCCACTGCGGCATCAAACATAAGAAAAAGGACTTGGCCGTTTTATACAGCGAAGTGCCTGCAAGTGTCGCCGGAGTTTTTACAACAAATAAAGTGCAAGCGGCTCCGATTAAAGTGACAAAAGAAGTGGTTTATGAAACGAAAAAAATGCAGGCGGTGATTGTAAACTCAGGAAACGCCAATGCTTGCACAGGAAAACAAGGGCTGCTTGATGCCTACGAAATGCAAAAATTGATTGCGGAAAAATTGGGCATCGACTCCAAACTTGTGGGCGTATCTTCAACAGGTGTCATTGGAGAACTGATGAAAATGGACCGCATCCGCGAAGGTGTAAAAAAGATTGAGCTCGGCAGCAAGCTTGAAAATGGGATTGATTTTGCCCAAGCGATTTTAACGACGGATACGGTGATGAAAAATACGACTTATTCCACAATCATCGATGGAAAAGAGGTCATCATTTCAGGAACGGCGAAAGGTTCAGGGATGATCGAACCGAATATGGCGACAATGCTTGCCTTTATTACGACGGACGCCAATATTGAATCCGATGTATTGCAAAAAGCATTGTCTGAAATTACAGATTTGACTTTCAATTGTATCACGGTTGATGGCGATACATCGACAAACGATATGGTATTGGTATTGGCGAATGGAATGGCGGGAAATAATCCGCTGACTCCGGAACATCCGGATTGGAACAATTTCTATAAAACATTGAAAATGGTTGCAGAAGACCTTGCTAAAGCAATTGCCCGCGACGGAGAAGGGGCAACGAAGCTCATCGAAGTGGAAGTGGAAGGGGCGGTTTCAGATGAAGAAGCCCGCAAAATTGCCAAAACGGTTGTAGGATCTCCTTTGGTTAAAACGGCGGTATTTGGTTGCGACGCCAACTGGGGCCGTATCATCGCCGCTGTCGGCTACAGCGGGGCTACGGTCGATCCTGAGAAAATCACCATCAAAATCGGCGATAAAACGATGGTTGAAAATGGTGAACCGATTCCATTTGATGAAGATGAATTGATCAAAATTTTAAAAGCCAATGAAGTAAAAATTCATGTTTCTTTGGCTCAAGGCGATGGTCACGGGTTTGCTTGGGGGTGCGATTTAACGTATGACTACGTCCAAATCAACGCAAGCTACCGCTCATAAGCGAATCGTCATCAAATTGGGGGGAAGTACATTAGAGGGCTTAAATGATGCGTTCTTTTCCAATTTTAAAACCCTCCAGGAAGAAGGGTATGAAGTGATCATTACCCACGGTGGAGGTCCCGCCATCAATCGGGAGCTGGAGAAGAGGGAAATCCCTACCGAAAAAATCAATGGCATCCGGGTGACGAACGAAGAGGCGATAGAAGTCGTTCAATCGACTTTGGTCGGCCTCGTGAATCCAATGCTTGTCCATGATTTGAACCGGGCAGGCATCCATGCCATCGGTTTAAACGGGTTTGATATGAATCTTCTCCAATGTGAACTATTAGACTATGAAACTTATGGATATGTAGGAGAAATCAAAAAAATCAATACCCACATCATTGATATCCTCACCGCCAATCAGATTGTGCCGGTTGTCAGCTGCATTGGTGCTTCCGAAGAGGGGCAGGGGTTAAATATCAACGGTGATACGGTAGCAAGCGAAATTGCGTTAGCGGTAGGCGCTGAACGTCTGCTGTTGGTGACGGATGTATCCGGCATCCGGATTGGCGGTGAGTATCAAAAGCAAGCCACGCCTGAACAAATCCATCAATGGATTGAAGAAGGGGAGATTACAGGCGGTATGATACCGAAAGTGGAAGGCGCCATCCGGGTATTGAATGCCGGCATTCCTAAAGTGGAAATTGTTGACGATACGTTGACGGGTACGACAATAACAAGCAAGGAGTTAGTGAAATGAGTGCACTATTCAATACTTATGCAAGAAGACCAATCGCCCTTGTTGAAGGAAAAGGGACCATTGTAAAAGACCAAAACGGCAAAGAATATTTGGATTTTACGAGCGGAATTGCTGTTGTATCATTAGGGCATGCACATCCGGAACTTGTCAAAGCCCTTCAAGAACAAAGCGAAAAAATTTGGCATACGAGCAATTTATTCCAAGTTCCTGGTCAAGAAAAGCTCGCAGAATCATTGGTGAAAGATACGCATTTTTCTTACGCATTCTTCTGCAATAGCGGTGCGGAAGCAAACGAAGCGGCGATCAAGCTTGCCAGAAAACATACGGGAAAACATCATATCATCACCTTTAAACAATCCTTCCACGGCCGCACATTCGGTTCAATGAGTGCGACAGGGCAAGAAAAAATCCAAAAAGGCTTTGGGCCAATGTTGGAAAAATTCACGTACTTGCCATTCAATGATGTGGAAGCATTGAAAAATGCCGTTGACGATTCGGTGGCGGCCATCATGCTTGAAGTGATTCAAGGGGAAGGCGGCGTCAATCCGGTAACGGACGAGTTTGCAAAGGCCATTCAGGAAATTTGTGATAACAGCGATGTTTTATTAATTGTCGACGAAGTTCAAACGGGGATTGGAAGAACGGGAACCCGTTTTGCCTACGAACAGACGCCATTGAAACCGGATATTTTGTCCATGGCCAAAGGGCTTGGCGGCGGTTTCCCAATCGGCGGCATTTTAGGTACAAAAGAATTGTTTGACACGTTTGGTCCAGGATCCCACGGTACAACTTTTGGAGGAAATCCGTTGGGTGTCGCTGTTGCACAAAAAGTGATCGACATTGTGTTCCAAGA
Source organism: Ureibacillus sp. FSL W7-1570 (assembly GCF_038593265.1). Lineage (GTDB taxonomy): Bacteria > Bacillota > Bacilli > Bacillales_A > Planococcaceae > Ureibacillus > Ureibacillus suwonensis. The sequence goes on along the minus strand of NZ_CP151979.1, from coordinate 1,285,737 downwards.
TGAATTTTTGGCAGAAGTGAATAAGAAATCAGCCTATTTTGTTGAACAATTAAAAGCGGCATTCCCGCATGGCGAGTTTAAAGTTAAAGGGAAAGGGCTTCTTCTCGGATTGGAAAGTGAAAATGAAGTGGCGGAATACATCGGAAAATTGGAAGAAGCCGGATTGTTGGTTTGTCCTGCCGGCACGAATGTAATCCGATTGCTTCCACCGTTGACTGTAAGTTATGAAGAAATCGATGAAGCGGTTTCCATTTTGAAAAAAGTATTACTTGAGAAATAAAAATCAGCAGCACAGACGAAAAGTTTGTGCTGCTGATTTTTTATTGTCTATTTTGTTGATTCCGTTGGTTATTTGGCAGGTTGATTTGCGGATGATTTCCGTTATTTTCATCATCATTTTCATTTCCGTTATCAATCGGCATTTGATCATGATTTTCCGTTTCATCATCCACAGGATTTTCCTCTACAGTCCCATCTGTTTGAACCATCGATACGGAGGATTCCAATCCGGTAATATCGACAGCCGCGACGCCGAATTGGCCATTGCCGACAGCAATGCTCCGGTTTTCTCCGCTTCTAACTGAAGCAATCAGTTTTCTGCTTCCGCCTGTCAGGTCGTAAACCCGGTATCCGATCACATCATTGGAAGCGGAAGGGGACCAGGACAATACATTGCCATTGATTGTCACACTGACCGGCTGAGGAGCGGCTTGGTCAGGGGTAAATGTTTTCGTATTCGTTACTTTCAAAATTGACTCTCCTAAAAGTTTGTCCGGATTTCCTCCCAAGCGGCCAAGCATTTTGGATATAAAATCCTGGTTCAACGAAATGCCGCTTGCAGGATAAGTGAATTCTTGCGGTGTTGAATCCAATGCCAGATAGGTTTCGCCATTAATATTGACGGTTCTTGTTTCAGATGACACGAAACTGTTATCGATAGCAGACGGGACAAATCTTCGAATGAACAGGTCGCTGCGGACGAGTCCCGCATCGCTGCATGCCTTGGAAGGCGCCATCCCTGAAATGCCGCAGAATGATGCGTAAACGACATCTTTCGGTTTTTGGAACCGCTCTTTTGAAGCGATCAGATCCGGCTTCGCATCGTAAGCGGCATTCATCAAAGTCGCCCATAGCAAATTGATACGGACACTTGGTTGGAAATAAACATTATTAAATTGATAGAGCGTTCTGTGTTTATCGTAACCTAACCATACTCCCAACGAGATGTTCGGATTGTAGCCGACGAGCCATACGTCCCGGTATTTCTCGGATGTCCCGGTTTTTCCGGCGAAGTCCGATGAGAATTTTAATGAGGAGCGGGCTTTGGCTCCAGTACCGTATGCAAACACATCTCTCATCATATCCGTGATGATATAGGATGTTTCCGGAGAATACACTTGAACCGGCTCTGCTGCGTGTTGGTAGATGACATTGCCATCGACATCTTCAATTTTTTCAATCATATAAGCGTCAATAAATTTTCCGCCATTGGCAAAAGTGGCGTAAGCGTTCGTGTTTTCTTCCACGGTTGTACCGACATCGATCGCGCCTATTGCGGCCGCAAGGTTTTCAAAGTCGCCTTTTGTTAATTTCGAGAATCCCATTTTCGCCAAAAGTTCAGCCGGTCTTCTGTCAATGATTTGATCGTATAAGCGAATCGCTGTCAAGTTTTGGGAGTAAGCCAATGCTTCACGGGCCGGGATGATGCCCCGTTCTTCGTTAGGGATATAGTTTTTCGGCTTCCAACCTCTGTAATTAAATTTCACATCCACAACCGGGCTTCCTGCGCCGATTAATCCATACTCAATGGCAGGGCCATAAACGAGCAGCGGTTTCATCGTGGAACCGTTGGAACGGTAGGCTTGTGTCGCATGGTTCAACTCTGTTATTTCAAAGTCTCTGCCGCCAACAAAACTTAAAATCCTTCCCGTTTTATTTTCAATCAATATACTTCCCACTTGTACCGGATCCGGAACTTCCATTTCTTGATTTGTCTCCGGATCAATCACTTTTTTCGTAAACGTGTGTCCATAATATTTGAATTCTTTTGCCGCATTGTTCATTGCATCATACAAATTTTTATCGATTGTTGTATAAATGCGGTAGCCGCCGGAACGGATATCGCGGTCGGCAAGGATGATATATTTTTCATACAGGTTTTCTTCTTCGTCAAGTCGCTTAGGATCAATCCCGTCTTTTTCCGCCGAAATTCTTGCCATGATTTCTTTGGCCCGCCGCTCGATTTCGAAAGTCAAGTACGGATATTTGATCGTTGTGGATTCCGGTTCTTTGAAATCTTTTGTGATGTCGTATTCAAGGGCTTCTTCATATTCCGCTTCCGTAATATAGCCCGCTTGTTTCATCCGGTATAAAACGGTTTTCATCCGTTCGATTCCAGGCTGCAATCCTTCTTCACTTTTTAGCTGCCCCTTTTGAGTGAAAGGGGTATAAGAAAATGGCGCCTGGGGAATTCCTGCTATGTATGCAGCTTGCGGTAAATTTAATTCACTCGCACTGACCCCAAAAATTCCTTTGGCGGCCGTTTCCACTCCGGCAATATTACGGCCTGAAGAATTTCTTCCATAAGGGATGATGTTCAAATAAGCTTCCAAGATTTCATCCTTTGTCATAAAATGCTCGAGACGCAATGCAAGCAGCAATTCTCTCGCTTTCCGTTCATAGGATACTTCATTTGTCAATATTTGGTTTTTTATGAGCTGTTGCGTCAAAGTCGAACCGCCCGTTTGAGTGGATGAATTGGTGAAATCCTGGATCAATCCGCGGAGCACCGCTTTAGGAACAATCCCGTTATGATCGTAAAAATATTCGTCTTCCGTTGCAAGCACCGCTTTGATCAAAATGGGTGATACTTGATCAAGGGTTGTTTTTTCCCGTTCCAAATCGGTTCGGATTTTGCCTATGTAAACATTTCCCGCAAAATACATTTCGCTCGTTTCTTCATAGTTGTAGATCTGCTTCCTCATTTCCCCTTTTGTATAAAGAGGCTCGTCCTTCACCAAGGAAGCAAAATAACCTAATCCGATCGAAAAAACAAACACGGAGCCAATCAGAAAAATAATGAAAAAGACAAGTCCGAGATTCCAAATGACACCAAGGGTGATGCGCAATTTGCTTGTATTGTTTGATGTGGCGATTGTTTCGATTTTCTCATTAATGTATATTATTTTTTTTAATAACTGTTGAAACTTCTCTCTCACACACGTCCCCCCTAAAATCTTGTTTATTATAGCACAATTCCATATACTCAGAATATAGTTGTTGACAAAGAAAATTTAACGGGTAGAATAATTCATGAAGCTTAACATGAATATATATTTATGGTTTTCAAGCGTCGAAGAGATTGCAGTAGTGTTTTCATTCCCTGTTTAAGAGAGCTGGCGGTTGGTGCAAGCCAGTCATAATGAAAACATGAATTACGTTCTCGGAGCTTGGACGTTTTCCGCGATAAGGAACAACGAGTGGGAGATTTTCTCCAAGCCGGGTGGTACCACGTGATGAGCGTCCCTGCATGCATTGGTTGCATGCAGTTTTTTTATTGTGTTTTGCAATAGGTCTCTATCCACTATTTATCCCATTATTTTTGAATAATTACAATAAGCAGGAGGAATCAATTATGGCAAATGCTTTACTGGAAGATTTAAAGTGGCGCGGATTGATTTATCAGCAAACAGATGAAGAAGGATTGGAAAAGCTGCTAAATGAAGAAAAGATTTCATTGTATGTAGGGGTGGACCCAACAGCCGATTCCATGCATATCGGCCACATTGTGCCATTGCTGACATTGCGCAGATTCCAACAGGCGGGCCACAGACCGGTGCTGCTTGTCGGCGGGGCTACAGGAATGATCGGGGATCCATCCGGAAGATCCACAGAACGCAATTTGCTTTCGAAAGAACAGATTGAGAAAAATGTGGCCGGACTTAAAAAACAAATGGAGCGCATCTTTGAATTCGGAGATAAAGAAAACAGCGCGATTTTGGTCAACAACTATGACTGGATCAGCCAAATGAATGTCATTGACTTTTTGAGGGATTACGGGAAATTGATCAATATCAATTACATGTTGGCGAAGGATACAATCGCTTCCCGTCTCGAAACAGGAATTTCATTCACGGAATTCTCCTATACGTTATTGCAAGGCATCGACTTTAACCATTTATACGATCATTATGGTGTCCGTTTGCAAGTGGGCGGTTCCGACCAATGGGGCAACATTACGACTGGTCTTGAAATCATCCGGAAAACCCACGATGAAGAAGCGAAAGCCTATGGCATCACAATGCCGCTGATTACAAAAGCGGATGGTACGAAATTCGGAAAAACGGCAAGCGGCGCCGTATGGTTGGATCCTGAAAAAACAAGTCCATATGAGTTCTATCAATTCTGGATCAACACTGCCGATGCCGATGTGGTGAAATATCTGAAAATCTTTACGTTCTTGTGCAAAGAGGAAATTGAAGAACTTGCGTTGTCCGTGGAGAACGAGCCGCATTTACGCAAAGCGCAAAAAGTGTTGGCTGAAGAGATGACAAGACTCATTCACGGAGAAGAAGCCCTTGAAACGGCAAAACGCATTACAGAGGCTTTATTCTCCGGGGATTTAAAATCTTTGTCCGCCAGCGAAATGCGCGATGCCTTCAAAGATGTGCCGACTGCGGAAATGGCGAAGGAAGACAAAAATATTGTCGATGTATTGGTGGAAGCAAAAATCTCTCCATCCAAACGCCAGGCGAGGGAAGACGTTACAAATGGAGCCATCTCCATCAATGGGGATAAAGTGACGGATTTGAATTATGTTGTGAGCGGCAAAGACCGTTTGGACGATGAATTTACGATCATCCGCCGCGGGAAAAAGAAATATCATATGGTGAAATTTATTGGATAAATAAGAAGGTAGGAGTGAATGGGTTAAATTTCCATTCACTCTTTTTAATTAGTATCGGGAGCAGGGAAATCCGCTTCATTTAGTGCGTTTGTTATCCTGTTTGGTGCGGATGCAGCTTTATTTAGTGCGTTTGTTATCCTGTTTGGTGCGGATGCAGCTTCATTTAGTGCGTTTGTTATCCTGTTTGGTGCGGATGCAGCTTTATTTAGTGCGTTTGTTATCCTGTTTGGTGCGGATGCAGCTTCATTTAGTGCGTTTGTTATCCTGTTTGGTGCGGATGCAGCTTTATTTAGTGCGTTTGTTATCCTGTTTGGTGCGGATGCAGCTTCATTTAGTGCGTTTGTTATCCTGTTTGGTGCGGATGCAGCTTCATTTAGTGCGTTTGTTATCCTGTTTGGTGCGGATGCAGCTTTATTTAGTGCGTTTGTTATCCTGTTTGGTGCGGATGCAGCTTTATTTAGTGCATTTGCCACTCCGTTTGGTGCGGATGCCACTTTATTTAGTGCATTTGCTAATCCATTTAGTGCGGATACAACCAGAATTAGTGCGTTTACCCAAAAATTTAAAACGATAAAAAAACCCCTGGAACTTGTAGCAAGTCCCAGGGTTCTTTTGATAAAGCCGCTAAAATTAACGTGAGTAGAACTCAACGATAAGCGCTTCGTTGATTTCAGCCGGCAATTCGGAACGTTCTGGATAACGAACGTAAGTACCTTCTTTTTTCTCTGGATCGAAAGAAAGGTATTCTGGTACGAAGTTGTTTACTTCAATCGCTTCGTTCACGATTTGTAAGTTTTTAGATTTTTCACGAAGAGAAATCACTTGACCAGGTTTTACAGTGTAAGATGGAATATCAACACGTTGACCATCCACTGTCACGTGGCCATGGTTTACTAATTGACGAGCTGCACGGCGAGTACGGGCAAGACCTAGACGATATACTAGGTTGTCCAAGCGAGATTCAAGAAGGATCATGAAGTTTTCACCATGAACCCCTTTCATTTTACCCGCTTTTACGAACAAGTTTTTGAATTGGCGTTCGTTTAAGCCGTACATATGGCGAAGTTTTTGTTTTTCTTGAAGTTGTAGACCATATTCAGTCAATTTTTTGCGTTGAGTTGGTCCATGTTGACCTGGTGCGTAAGGACGTCTTGCTAATTCCTTACCAGTGCCGCTTAGTGAAATACCAAGACGACGGGAAATTTTCCATGTTGGTCCTGTATAACGAGACATTGTGTCTCCTCCTTTTGGTTTTTTTGTTGTAAAACAAAAACCAGTTGTACCCGAGCTTATGTGTATTTTATTTTCATGTATTTTCGCCCTAGCAGCCTTTAGGGTTACTCATACACCATCCAACAATCCAATGATTATTGGAGGAATAAAATACAGCCACAAGTTTATACAACTGCTGCTTTTATTTTACACGATGTCCATTGTATATGGTTTTTCTAGTGCCGTCAAGAGAAAAACATTAACAATGATGCGGTATTTCGCACTTTTATTTGGCTAAATTTTGTATCAGTAAATCTGGTTTACCCGCTTGAAAATTGGTTGGCCGGGAAAGCGGAAAGAAATACTACGAGACTTTCATTAAATGTATCGGATTAACGTTTGGACAAATTTTTCCAATCCAAGTCGATCTTCCTGTTTGAAACGGTTTTTCAATGGGCTGTCAATATCAAGGACGCCAATAATTTCCCCGTTTTTCACCAGTGGGATGACGATTTCTGAATTGCTGCGGGCATCACAGGCGATATGTCCAGGGAATTGGTGGACGTCATCGACCACGATGGTTTCCCCTTTTTCTACCGCGGTGCCGCAGACGCCACGGCCCACCGGAATTCGCACACAGGCCGGCAATCCCTGGAATGGCCCAAGGACGAGTTCCCCGTTTTTCATTAAATAAAACCCGACCCAATTGATATCGGTTAAAAATTGGTTTAACAATGCACTGGCATTGCTTAAATTGGCGATCAAATCTTCTTCCCCTTCAAGCAGTGCCGCCAGCTGCTTGGACAACAGATTATATTGTTCTTCTAAAGTGCCTTTATATTCGATTCTCGTAAACATAAGCGCCTCGCCTCCTGTTTATAGAAAAATTTTTTCATAATGTTGATGCAAATCATCGACACAATGGGCATCCGAACCGAACACAAGGGGAATTTCAATGGATTTTGCATATTCGATCATTGGAAATGGAGGGTACGGTTCCAAACAGAATTTTTTGCTCAACCCGGCACTATTGACATCCAATTCATAACCATATTCCTTCATTTTATTTAATATGGCAATGATCCGGCTTTCATCATCAATGGATTGCTTATGGAAATGCTGGAATTTATGGATGAGCGTTGGATGCCCGATTCTGCGCGGTTTGTATTGCCCGAGATCGGCTTCCATTGATTGGAGTACCGTATCATAATACAAGTCATAAACGGCTTGGACACTTCCCGCTTTTTCCGCAAATTTCATGAACTCCGTTTCTGAATAATCGATGCACACATATTCCTCATTCAATTTCAAAAAATGGACGGACAGGATCGCATCATCAAGATAAGGCCCAACCGTATTGAGGAACATTTTGGTTTCTTCTTCATAACCGACGATATAATCCACTTCCAAACCGATGTGAATGTTGATATCGTTTTTATAACGCCCCTTTAATTCAGACAAAGTTTCTATGTATGGGGATAATAATTCCGGTTTCATTCCACTGTCTTTTTCGGGAGTCGGGTCAATAAAATTTTCGGGCAACGGTGCATGTTCAGTGAATGTGATATCGGTGAATCGGTGTTGAATTGCTTTTTCAATATATTTTTCCAATGGGTCTTTTGTACCGTGAGGACAAAAGGGCGTATGGATATGGCCGTCTTTTTTCATTTTTTCAACCCCTTATCAAGAAGAAATGAATAACTTTTATTAAATACTTTATTTTTTCAAACAAAAGTTCAAAAACATGGTATATTATATAACATATAGCCAATTTGCGTGAGTGTGGAATAGGAGGCTTACGATGAAGTATATCATCTTTATCATCATCGTACTATTAGCGTTATTAATAGTCGGGCTTGTCATACGGAAAAAACATACTGCCGAGATCGAGCGGCTGGAAAAAAAGAAATTGCAAATTCAACATTATCCTATTTTTGAAGAGTTGACAAAAATAAAAAATTTAAATATGAACGGTCAGACGGAAGAATTATTTGAACGTTGGCGCAACAAGTGGACGGAAGTGGTGGACGTCGACATCATCAAAATTGATTCCATGCTGTTTGATGCGGAAGAATACATAGATCGGTTTAAATTCAAAAAAGCGTCGGTGGTTGAAAAAGACATCGAGGATTATTTAAATCGATGCGATCAAATCAAAAACGAAATTTTATCCGAATTGGACGAATTAATCGGCAGTGAAGAAAAGAACCGCATTGAAATGGAGCAATTGAAAGAACAATACCGTTCCGCCCGCAAGACTCTGCTTGCGCATCAATATTCTTTTGGTCCAGCATTGGCCAATTTAGAAAAAATGCTCGAAGAATTTCCTCAGAAATTTGAAGAATATGATAAGCTGACCGGAGAAGGAAATTATTTGAATGCCAGGGAGACGGTTCTTTACCTGAGTGAAAAGTCGAAGAAAATGAATGAGTTGATCAATGAAATTCCGGCACTGTTAACAGAGATTCAAACAAAAATCCCTGCTTCCATCCATGAGTTGAGAACCGGTCAACGGGAAATGGAAGAACAGTCCTATTACTTGCAGCATCTGGAATTAACTGAACACCTGGATCAAATTGAAGAAGAATTGAAGAAACTGGAAGAAGAATTGGCGAATTTGAACGTTACACATGTGGCGGAAAGAATCCAGGAAATCAATGATGAGATCGACAACTTCTATGATTTGCTTGAAAAAGAAGTATACGCTAAAGATTATGTGGACAAGAATTGTGACCTTGCATACAAAACATTGAACGAAGTATTGAAAGCAACAAGGGAAGTAAGTACGGAAGCGGAATATGTCCAAAACAGTTACCGTCTGCCAAAGGAAGAAGCGGAGATTCCGAAAATCGGCCTAAAACAGCTTGAAGTGATCCAAAAGCGGTTTGAAGTGCTTCTTTCCCGTGTGAGGGAAGAAAAGTCCGCATACTCCAGCCTGCAGGAAGAATTGATGGAAATCAGCAATGAAATTGAACGGATTCAGGAAGTGCAAGAAGAGTTTTCAAACCGGTTGAAGAATTTGCGCATTGATGAAAATAAAGCCCGAACAAAATTGAATTCATTGAAAAAAATGTTGCAGGAAACCGATCGGATGTTGCACAAGGCAAACATCCCCGGCATCCCGGAGGAAATGGATGCGCGTCTGGAAGAAGCGGAAGAGCAATTATTTGTTGTCATGCAAAGCCTCCAAGAAGTTCCATTAAATATGAATTTAGTCAACAGCAATTTGGATAAAGCGGAAAAATGTATCCAAAATGTGCAAAAACAAGCAAAAGAAATGATTGAAAACGTGATGTTGATTGAACGGATTATCCAGTACGGCAATCGTTACCGTTCCAATCCAAACGTTCATGAGTTATTGCTTCAGGCGGAAGAAGCGTTCCACAATTTCCGTTATATCAAAGCGTTGGAATTGGCGGCGGAAGCCGTGGAGCTTGCAGAACCGGGAGCGATTAAGCGCATCGAAGAACTTGTGCAAGAAGAAGTATTCGAAAAAACGAAACAATAATTTATGCAGAGATGCTGATTTAAGGGTATAATAGTATCAAAATGTTGTATCGTGGGAGATACCATTTTGCTATTAACTTTCGTTTTCAAGTACCTATTGTTCTTTTATTTTTCAATAGTCAGTATTAAAATGGTTGGTTGTCCGGAAAGTATTCGCTTTCTGTACAACCTTTTCTTTTGAAAATCCCGTATATAGAAGGTTGGTAATGATGATTTATTTTGATAACAGTGCAACAACACAACCCTACGAAGAAGTGTTACAAACATTTGTTGAAGTAAACAAAAACTATTATGCCAATCCGGCTTCCATCCATGCCTTTGGTGTGGAAGTCAATGAACTGTTGGAAGCGGCAAGAAACCAAATCGCAACTATTTTAAAAACAAAGCCCGAACATATTTTATTCACTTCCGGTGGTACAGAATCAAACAACTTTGCCATTTTTGGTGTCGCAAAGGCCAACAAGCATATCGGAAAACATATCATTACAACGGAAATTGAACATGCCTCCGTGCTTGAAGCCTATAAATCACTGGAAAATGAAGGGTATGAAGTGGATTATTTGTCGGTCGACAAACATGGGGTCATTTCCTTGGATGAATTGCGGGAAAAGCTCCGCAAAGATACGATGCTTGTGACGATGATGCATGTCAACAATGAGATGGGAGCCATTCAGCCGATTGAAGAAGCGGCAAAAATCATTCAACAACATTCCCGCGCCATCTTTCATGTGGATGCAGTGCAAAGTTTTGGAAAATTGAATGTCCAGTTCAATGGAGACGCCGGACCGGACATCATTACGGTTTCCGGCCATAAGATTCATGGTCTGAAAGGTACCGGGTTCATTGCGTTCAAGAGAAAATTGAATATCGCCCCTTTGATTGTCGGCGGTGGACAAGAATTTGGTTTGAGAAGCGGAACGGTGGCTGTCCCACAGGCAGTCGCATTGGCAAAAGCTTGCCGTATTGCCGTGGAACGTTTGCAAGAACATCAGGCGAAATTTACAAAATGGCGTGATGAACTCATTGATTATTTCACGACTTTCGGCAATCATATCTATATACTTTCCTCAAAAGAAGGCGCTCCTCATATTGTGTCCTTTAGCGTGAAGGATCTGAAGGGCGAAGTCATCATTAATGCGTTGCAAAAACGGGGAGTGATTGTTTCCACATCCAGCGCATGTTCGTCAAGACAAAAGAAAACAAGCCATGTGGTGGAAGCGTTAAAAGTGGATCCGCATTTTAAAGAAGGTGTCATTCGCATCAGTTTCGGAGCAAAAAATACGGATGAAGAAATCGAACAGTTTAAAGCCATTTTCAAAGAAGTTATGAAAGAACTAAAAGGAGTATAATACTATGCTTTGGAAAGAAATATTGATCAGATATGGTGAATTGACGACGAAGGGACGGAATCGGAAAGATTTTATCCAGCAATTGAAATATAACATCAAATACATCTCTTCCGATATCGGGCGCCTAATAATCCGGGCTGAACGGGACCGGATGTATATTGAACTGGATAATGAAGAGCAATTTGAAAAATTGATGGAAAAATTGCCACGGGTATTTGGAATTTCATCATTCAGCCCGGTTGCCATGTGCGAAAAAGAGATGGGCAGCATCCAACAACTTGCCCAAACAATCATGGACCGTTATAAAGATCGGGAAATCACTTTTAAAGTGGAAGTGCACCGTTCAGATAAATCTTTTCCTTATCAAACATATGATATACAGAAAGCAGTCGGGGGATATTTATTAAAAAACAATCCGAATTTATCGGTCAATGTTAAAAATCCGGATGTGGAACTTCGGGTTGAAATCCGAAAAGAAGCCGCTTATTTGATGTCCGAAGTGATTCATGGGGCGGGCGGAATGCCGGTGGGATCCAACGGAAAATCCCTATTGCTGCTTTCCGGCGGAATCGACAGCCCGGTGGCAGGTTATTTAATGATGAAACGCGGCGTAAGAATCGATGCGATTCACTTTTTCAGCCCGCCATATACAAGTGAACAATCGCTGCAGAAGGTAAAAGATTTGGCCAATGAATTGACGAAATTCGGTTCTTCCATCCATCTGCATGTCATTCCGTTTACAGAATTGCAAGTATTAATCAAAGATACAGTGCCTGCGGAAATGCTCATGACGACAACGCGCAGAATGATGATGAAAATTGCGGACCGGGTGCGTGAAGAAATTGGTGCGCTTGGACTGGTCACTGGCGAAAGTTTGGGACAAGTGGCAAGCCAGACGCTGGAAAGTTTGACGGCCATCAATGCGGTAACGAATACGCCGATTTTGCGTCCGTTGATTTCTTTCGACAAGCTTGAAATCATTGACATCGCTCAGCAAATCGGCACGTACGAAATATCCATCAAGCCGTATGAAGACTGCTGCACGGTCTTTACGCCAGCCAATCCGAAAACAAGACCAAAATTGGAGCGCGTCACTCATTTTGAATCCCAGGTGGACTTTGAAGAATATATTGAACGGGCTGTGAAGAATAGAGAAGTCTATATCTTCCCTGAAAAGCGTGTGAAAGAAAATAAATTTAAACATCTACTATAATCTCATTCTCTCCTTCAACCGGTAATAGTAGTACAATTTACCTCTCACCTTTTGTGTATTAAAAAATCATTCCGGCACATTCTAAATGCACAAGGAGGTGAGAGAGATGGCTACAAACAACTCTGGAGGCAGAAACAAATTATTAGTTCCTGGTGCAAACGCAGCTTTAGATCAAATGAAATATGAAATTGCACAAGAGTTTGGTGTTCAACTCGGACCTGAAGCTTCCGCTCGTGCGAACGGATCAGTCGGAGGAGAAATCACTAAACGTCTAGTGCAAATGGCTGAGTCACAATTACGTGGCACTCAACAATAAGTAATAGAGGGCTAGTAGCATAATGCTACTGGCCTTTTTTTATTATTCGTTTGTTTTTACTATTTTTATCTATTAAACAAAAGATTTTCTATTATGAAGAATATTTTGCTATTTTGTTCGTATATAATTATAATTAGGATAATATTTTCAATTTTTCAAATTAAGGGGGAATTTGCTTGAAGAGGGAAGATTTGATTGCACCAGAAAACTATAACATTGTGGATGAATTTGAAAAATGGGCAAAAGATGAGAGTAAATTGGCGTTATTGGTTCGCCATGAAGACGGCACCACTGAGCAGATCACCTTTGTTGAACTTTTAAAAAGAGCCAATAAAGTGGCGAATTTATTTAAAAGCCATGGCCTGGAAAAAGGCGATGTGATTCTTGTCATGGTTCCGCGTTCTGCTGAAGCCTACGCTACATACATCGGTGCATTAAAAGCAGGACTTTCAATCATTCCAAGCTCTGAAATGTTAAGAGCAAAAGATATCGACTATCGCATTGAACATTCCGGTGCGAAAGGGATTGTGGCCTTTTCCAATGAAATCGCTCAATTTGAAGACGTCAAATCCTTGGATGGATTGAAACTTTTCGTTTACGGGGAAGCGGAAGAACCTTGGATTCAAATTGAAAAAGCCGTTGAAAATTTATCGGATGAGTTTAATGAAGTGCAAACAAAAAGCTCCGATATCGCTTTCTTATCTTACACAAGCGGAACAACCGGAAATCCGAAAGGTGTAATCCACACTCATAGTTGGGGTTACGCACATTTGCGGACAGCCGCTGAGCACTGGCTCGGTGTGAAAGAAAATGATGTGGCTTGGGCGACGGCAGCACCTGGCTGGCAAAAGTGGATTTGGAGCCCATTCCTGGCGATTTTGGGAAGCGGCGGCACAGCCTTCGTTTATACAGGAAAATTCGATCCAAAAACGTATCTGCAATTATTGCAAGATTATAAGGTCAATGTATTATGCTGTACGCCGACGGAATATCGTTTAATGGCAAAAGTGGACGGGCTGGAATCTTATGATTTGTCGAATTTAAAAAGTGCCGTTTCCGCAGGGGAGCCGTTAAACAGCGAAGTCATCAACAAATTCCTGAATGTATTTAATATTCAAGTCCGCGATGGATATGGACAAACTGAAAATACACTGCTCGTTGGTACTATGCTGGGCATGAAGCCGAAACCAGGTTCCATGGGCAAACCGACTCCGGGAAATGTGGTGGAAATTATCAATGAAAACGGGGAACCGGCAAAACCGGGAGAAGTTGGCGATATTGCCGTCCATTCATCCACTCCTGCCCTCTTCAAAGGTTATTACAAAGATCCAGAACGTACGCAAATGCAATTCCGCGGAGAATGGTTCCTGACAGGTGACCGGGCGTACAAAGATGAAGAAGGCTACTTCTGGTTTGAAGGACGCGGTGACGACATCATCATTTCCTCCGGCTACACAATCGGTCCTTTCGAAGTGGAAGATGCCCTTGTAAAACATCCAGCTGTAAAAGAATGTGCAGTTGTGGCAAGTCCTGACGAAATTCGCGGAAGTATTGTAAAGGCTTTCGTTGTATTGAAAGACCCAACATTAAAAAATAGTCCAACCCTTGTTCAGGAATTGCAAGAGCATGTGAAAAACATTACAGCCCCATATAAATATCCGAGAGCGATTGAATTCATTGATGAATTGCCTAAAACCACTTCCGGTAAAATTCGCAGAGTCGAATTGCGCCAAAGAGAATGGCAAAAACAAACAGCGAAATGATTCACACCTTCCCATTTCATAAATAAACCAATATTTCATAAAATATACAAATTTAAGGCATTCAGAGAAGATAATGGCTTTCTGAATGTCTTTTTTTCATGTAACCTTATATTAGTAAAGAAAATTTTATAATTTTTTGAAACAATTGGCTTTCCAAAACGTATGAAAGGTGAAGGAGGTAAAAAAATGAATGTAAAAAGATGGATTGCACTTATTTTTGCGGTTATTTTGCTGTTTGTTTCAATTGGAATCAATGCATTGATGTCGATTCTCAAGACGGATATTTTCAGCGGGTTTGATTCCTTGACAACAACAGAATTAACCGAAACGGTTGTCGAACCGGGATCTTTTGATGAACGAATCGCTTTGCTTTCAGTGGATGGAGTCATTCAGGATGTAGGCTCAAGCACGCCGTGGACAACTTTGGCATATGATCATCAAATGTTTTTGGCTTCATTGGATCAAATTTTGCAAGACGATACGGTAAAAGGTGTTGTATTGTATGTTAACTCGCCAGGTGGCGGGGTCATTGAATCCGCGGAGATTCATGATAAATTGGTGCAAATCAAAAAGGAAAAAGGTATTCCAATATATGTTTCAATGGGATCGATGGCTGCTTCAGGAGGTTATTACATTTCTGCCCCTGCGGACAAAATTTTTGCCCATCGTGAAACTGTCACAGGTTCCATCGGTGTCATTATGCAAAACTACAACTACTCAGAACTTGCCAAAAATTTAGGAGTCGAAATTGAAACTATCAAATCCGGCGCACATAAAGACATGTTCAGCGGCACAAGACCTTCCACCGAAGAAGAAAAAGCGATGCTTCAGGAAATGATCAATGAATCCTATGAAGCGTTTGTGGATGTAGTGGAACAAGGCAGAAACATGTCCGAAGCGGAAGTGAAAAAAGTGGCGGATGGACGGATTTTAAGCGGAAGCCAGGCGATGAGAGCCGGTTTGGTGGATGAGTTGGGCAATTTGGAAGATGTCATTCAAGCAATAAGAAAAGATCATAAACTGGAAGATGCGGAATTGTTTGAATACGAGTCCGGTTTTGGAACTTTTTCATCTTTGCTGGCATCGAAAATGGGTACAATCTTTGGCCCTTCAGCAGAAGAGAGACTATTGAAGAAATTGATGAGTTCTTATGAATCACCTCGATTGATGTATTTATATGGTCAAAATTAAGGAGGGCTGAAAATGACGGGTTATAATCCAGAAAATGAACGGAAAACTCCTGCCCAAGAAACGAATGACAATATTTCAGCGAATGAACAGGAACAGAATGATTCAATCTATGATAATGACCACGTTGAAACATCCTCAAATGAAGAAAATATGGGGGCTGCGGAAAGGGAAATAAATGAATCCGGCCAACCATTGGCGGAAAAAACCGCGGAAGAATCTGTTGCAGCGATCAATAACAATGAATTTTTAAGCGAAGGGAAGAAGGAAGAGGCCATTGAAACAAAAACCGTAAGAGAAACGGAAATTGTTGAAGAATATGAGGAAAAAACAGCCGGTTTTTGGATTCGGTTCTTGGCGTTCATAACAGACGGTCTCATCGTCAGTGCAATCGTATCCATATTGGTTAAACCAATCTTCTATTTTTTGGACTTGGATATGTCCACTTCCGATTGGTTTGCACCGTTTACGATTATTTCAGGAATTTTCTATTACGGTTACTTTATCATTATGACAAAGTTCTGGCAGCAAACGGTCGGCAAGATGATTTTCGGATTAAAAGTGAAATCGCTGAAAGAGGAAAAACTTTCATGGAGTACTGTATTGTTCCGGGAATTGGTGGCGCGCTTCATCAATAATACCGTTTGGTTATCTTATCTTGCAGTTGCGTTTACGCCGAAAAACCGGGGAATCCAGGACTATATTGCCGATACCATTGTGGTGCAGGAAAATGTGTATGTAAAAAATGAAAAGACTGTGATTAGAGAAAAGATCATTGAAATTGACGGCCATTCCAACCATCAGACAGCTTGATCAATCACCATTCAGCATCCATCGTTTCTTTGGATGCTGAATGTTTTTTTGATTTTCAAGTTAAGTTATTTGCTTAGTGGGGAAAGTGTTTAGTAAGATGAAATTAGTAGAAAAAAAGGAGGAATGTTCTAGTGGCTCAAGTAACATTTAAAAATAACCCGGTGACATTGTTGGGAAATGAAGTGAAAGTGGGTGACAAAGCGCCGGATTTCACAGTGCTTGCCAATGATTTATCACCTGTCACTTTAAAAGATTCAGAAGGGAAAATCCGCTTATTTGCGACAGTTCCATCCCTTGATACAGGCGTTTGTGATGCGGAAACCCGCCGTTTTAACGAAGAAGCGGCAAAATTGGGGGACGATGTCATCGTTTACACGGTGTCCGTCGACTTGCCTTTCGCTCAAAAACGCTGGTGCGGTGCAGCGGGCATCGATCGTGTAGTCACTGTATCCGACCACAAAGATCTTTCCTTTGGAAAAGCTTATGGTGTGGCGATTGAAGAATTGCGTCTTTTGGCCCGTGCAGTGTTTGTCGTTGATCGGGAAGGCATTGTACGTTATGTGGAATATGTTTCTGAAACAACGAACCATCCGGACTATGAAGCGGCTATTAAAGCTGTAAAAGAACTTCTTTAATGGTTTAGAAATCGTAACAAAAGGTTATTACTTGTAAGATATCTTTTATCCGGTTTTTCGGTTATTATTATATTGGGCTGATTATTGTAGACAAAGTCATCGCGGCTTTGTCTACACTCATTTTTTGTCCGTTTTACATATCGTCACACCAATTAGAACGGGATTTGTGAAAGGAAGAACAGAATGGAAAGAATTGAGCAAATATTTGCCTTTATAAATAAAAAGGCCGAGGAATTTGAACGTTCAAGCAAGTCAACTTATTTGGAGGGTGTGCTCACAACGCTCAGAGGAGTTTTGGATGGAGAGTTTCAATTTCCGGTTGAAGCGGCAACGAAGGAAGAAACCCGCAAAGCGATTCAGCTCGCCATATTGAAAGGCATGCGTGAATCATCGCAACCCAACCATCAGATGACACCGGATTCTTTGGGATTGTTGATCACTTACTTTGTCGAGCAATTCTATGAAGAAAAATTGGAAAATGGCATGATATCCATTCTTGACCCTGCATTAGGAACAGGAAATTTAATGTTTACCATCATGAATCAGTTGGACGGCAAAATTTTGGCTGCAGGGGTGGAAGTTGATGAATTGCTGATTCAATTGGCGAGTGAGATTGCTGAACTCATCGAGCAGCCGATTGAACTGTATCATCAAGATGCGCTAAGACCGTTGCTTATTGAACCGGCAGATCTCGTCGTTTGCGATTTGCCTGTCGGTTATTATCCAAACGATGAAGTGGCAAAAGACTACGAATTATGCGCAAAAAACGAGATGAGCTATGCCCATCATTTATATATTGAACAATCATTGCGATACACAAAAGAAGGCGGATATTTAATATTTTTGATACCAGCCACATTATTCGAGTCGGGACAGGCGGAAATGCTCCATAAGTTTTTGAAAAAGCATGCATGGATTCAGGCAGTGATTCAATTGCCGGAAAACATCTTCAAATCAAAACAGCATGAAAAGAGCCTTTTCATTTTGCAAAAGAAAAGCGATCAGTTGCGCCCTCCGAAAGAAGTGCTGCTTGCCAAAGTTCCGAATATGTCGAACAAACAGGCGCTTTCACTGTTCTTTGAAAAGATTCGAATGTGGAAAGAAAACAATTTGAGCAAGTAAGTACCCGATAACAGGTTTAGAATTTGCATAAATCCGGAAAAATATAGATGACTCCCATATAAAAAGGTGCTGCCTCGAATTGTAGGCGCACCTTTTTATTTACATCATTTTTTGTTTTTTGCAAATGCCAGTTGAAAGACGTTGACCACCGGTTTTCGGGACAGCAAATACACAATCAGAAGGCTTGATACAAAGAGTATCCAATACTGGCTTGTTTCGATAATGTATTGCTTGATGGGATGATCGTGGTAAATCCGGACGATCCCCATATGAAGCAGGTAGATGACCATGGTCGATTGGCCGATGGAAGTAAGAAAGCTTTGTTTTTTTGGCACCAAGGTCAAAAAGACGAAGGTGGCCAAAAACTGAACGCCGTAAGTGGCCAATCGCATGAGTGCCGAGTATTCAATTGTGTCCGCGATTTCTTCATATGGTCTTTTTCCCAATAGCCAAAATCGATAGTCGAGCGGGGCGTACCGGGCAATCAAGATGAACCCGACAATCGCAACAATGATGCCGAGAACCGTATTCATGCGGGATTTTAATCGGACAAAATGCTCCTCTTTTAAATGATAGCCGGCCAAGAAAAATGGAAAGAAGAAAAAGGTGCGGGACAGACTCAAAAATTCATCCACTTCTGTGTCGTACCCAATTAAAAGGGAAATGGCGATGGCCATCAGGAGCCCATATTTCAATTTGCCGAAAAAATACAGAAGTACATTCCAAAAGATCAAACTCATTAAAAACCAAAGTCCCCATCTCGGGATAAACAAACTATAACTGATGTCATCGTGAAAGATGAAGTCATAGTAAAGCGTATAGAACACTTGAAAGATTACATATGGAATGAGGAGTTTTTTTACAAGTTTTTTAAAATATCCCTGTTCATAAATTTTTTTTGCGAAATATCCTGAAATCAATATAAAAGCAGGCATATGAAAGGTATAAATGAATAAATAAACGTCGGCGATCAGTTCATCATGTTCGATAAATTCACTGCTCATATGGCCAAGGACCACAAGGATAATCAATAATGCCCTTGCGTTATCAAAATAAGGAATCCGTTTCAATTCAACCATTCTTTCTGTTTTTCATCATGATTAATTGTCAAATGTTATCAGCAATGTAGAATAGAATTGTGCTAATCTTGAAATCAACTTTTCTATAATGAATAAAAGACAGTAATAGTTTTAACACATTTCGACAGATATCGCCATCAGAAAAAGTTGATAAAAACGTAAAATTGTTGACAATTTGTATCGCCAGATTGCAGCAATAGGAAAGGTTGGAAACGAATGATTGGAAAAATGGCCACAAAAAAACTGCCCGGGAAGCTCGAGGCTTTCCAGACAGCCTTTTCCAAATATGAATATTAGTTTTCAGGAGTGCGGACAACTAGCACATCACATTTTGCGGAACGGACAATCGCTTCAGAAACTGAACCGATTAGGAAACGTTCAACTGCGTTCAAACCTGTTGCACCGCAGACAATCAAATCAGCATCAACTAATTTGGATAATTCCTTCGTAATGATTGTTTTTGGAGAACCATATTCTATGATTACGTTTACATTTTTTACGCCAGCTTCTTCTGCTTGCTTTTTATATCCTTCAAGCAATTCTTCGGAAAATGCCTGAGCCTTTTCGGCAATGGAACGATCGTATGCTTCAATTGCAGCAAATGAACGTGTGTCAATTACGTTTACCAAGTGCAATTTTGCATCGTCGTTTTGTTTAGCAAAATCAATCGCTTTTTTGAATGCATATTCTGCTTCTTTTGAACCATCCACAGCTACTACAATATTCTTATAATTTACCATAAGGCTTACCTCCTTTTACTATGTTATTATTATATCAAATTTTCAGATAATGGGAATAGAAATTAGAGAAAAATGTAAAAAAATTCACATATTATTCTAAAAATTGTCGTAAATTTTGTTGGAAATTTTAATTTTTTGTTAATCTGTTGTGAACTTCATTGAATTGCATTTCCCCCTTTTTGGGGGGATTTTTTTCATATTTTGATTCTATTTTTATTTCATAATTGTTAGAATAAAAAATGATGACAGAATTTTGAATTTTGCAGAAAAGGATGGGATCTTCGAGTGAAAATTGGTATTCCTAAAGAAATTAAGAACAATGAGAATCGTGTCGCAATGACGCCTGCGGGGGTCGTTACATTAACCAATGCAGGCCATGAAGTATATATTGAAACCGGTGCGGGTTTGGGTTCTTCTTTCACTGATGAGGATTATGCCGCTGCGGGAGCAAAAATTGTCAAAACCGCTGAAGAAGCATGGTCACAAGAGCTGATTTTGAAAGTGAAAGAGCCGATTAAAAGTGAATATCAATATTTTTATGAGGGACAAATCCTCTTCACTTATTTGCATTTGGCGCCTGAATATGAATTGACACAAGCATTGCTTGATCGAAAAGTGGTTGGAATTGCATACGAAACTGTGCAAATGCCTAATGGTTCCCTGCCTCTTTTGACGCCGATGAGCGAAGTGGCTGGGAAAATGAGTGTGCAAATCGGTGCGCATTTCCTGGAAAAATTGAATGGAGGCAATGGAATTTTATTAGGTGGGGTTTCAGGCGTTCCCCGTGGAAAAGTGACCATCATAGGCGGTGGGGTTGCCGGGACAAACGCCGCCCGCGTTGCCATTGGGATGGGAGCGGATGTGACAATGATCGATGTAAACCCTGACCGTTTACGTCAATTGGAGGATATTTTTGGCACTTCCGTTCAAACGTTGATGTCCAATCCATATAATATTGCCGAGTCCGTGAAAAATTCCGATTTGGTGATCAGCTCCGTATTAATTCCTGGAGCAAGAGCGCCGAAATTGGTGACAGAAGAAATGGTGAAGCAAATGAAGCCGGGCTCTGTAATTGTCGATATTGCCATCGACCAGGGAGGAAGCACGGAAATCACCGCAAACAACCCTACTTCCCATGACAAGCCGACCTTTGAAAAATATGGCGTGCTTCATTATGCGGTGCCGAATATTCCGGGAGCGGTACCGAGAACTTCCACTCTTGCCTTGACGAATGTCACAGTGCCATATGCGCTGCAAATTGCCAACAAAGGCTATAAACAAGCCTGCTTGGAAAATGAGGCGTTGAAAAAAGGAATCAACACTTTGAAAGGATATGTAGTATACAAGGCGGTTGCTGAGGCGCAACAGCGGGATTATGCATCTGTGGAAACATTGCTGAAAGAAGATTAAATCATTTCATTCACTACTTGGAATCTATTTTCCAAGTAGTTTTTTTATGCATTTGTAATATTTCAAAAATTCGGTTAATAGAATAAAAAATAGAAATTACATTACTTGCGTAGTGTAAATTTAATAGATTTCCAAATCAGGGGGGTCATGATGAAAAGATATCAACACTTCTTTTTGACAATGTTGGCAGCATTCTCGCTATTGGTTTTGGCTGCTTGCGGCAATTCGACAAGCGGCGGTGAAGAAAGCGATGCGACTGATGAAGGGCAAGCAACAGGTGGTGCAATCGAAGCGAAAATCGGGGTCATCTCCTATTTGTCCGGTGCCGGAGCCGCCTATGGAGAGGCGATAACACAAGGGTTGAAATTGGCGCAAAAAGAAATTAATGAGCAGGGCGAAGTCCATATTGATTTAGTGATAGAAGATTCGGCAGGAGAAGCGGAACAGGCGGTGAACGTTGGACAGAAATTGATGGCGGACGACTCCATTCTCGCGATTATTGGCCCAACGTTAAGCACGGAATTCTTTGCCGTTGCTCCGGAAGCGGATTTGAATGGAATTACGATTATGGGAACATCCACAACCGTTGATGGGATTCCTGAAATCGGCGATTACGTTTTCCGAAATGCCGTTCCTGAATCATTGGCGATACCAGCGGCCATTGAAAAAGCGGTGAAAAGAACAGGGGCAAAGAAAGTGGCCCTCATTTATGGAAACGATGATGCTTTAACAAAAGGCGGATTTGAAGTAATGAAAAGAAAAGCCGAAGAAATGGGATTAGAAATTACAACCATTGAAACATATCAAAAAGGGCAAAGTGATTATAAAGCGCAACTGACAAAGATCAAAAATTCAAATCCGGACCTGGTGTTGGCATCCTGTCTATATAATGAAGGGGCTGTCATTCTCGATCAGGCACGCAAAATGGGCATTTCCGTTCCGTTCGTTGGCGGAAACGGTTTCAATTCACCCCAAGTCATCGAGATTGCAGGTGACGCGGCAAATGGTTTAATCGTAGGAACACCTTACTTCGGAGATTCTGAAGATCCAAAAATCGTCGAATTCAACAAAAATTACGAAGCGGAATTCGGGAAAAAGCCGGACCAATTCGCTGCGCAAGCATATGATGCTCTCTACATCTATGCGGATGCCATCAAGAGAGCCGGCACTGGGGAGAACCGTGATGCTTTCCGCGATGCGTTGGCAGCGACAAAAGATTTTGATGGCATTTTAGGAAAATTCTCCTTCGACGACGTGGGTGACGTGGTGATGGACGTTACCGTAGTAGAAATAAAAGATGGGAAATTTGTAGAATTCGAGGAGTAACCTCGAATTCTGCTTTTCATGAAGGGTGATCGATTATGCTGATTGAACAGTTAATCAATGGCGTGACGTTAGGGAGCATTTATGCGATTGTCGCCCTCGGGTTTACGCTCGTTTTTGGCGTCCTGGGCATCATCAACATGGCCCATGGAGAAATTTTCATGGTGGGGGCATTTATCGGCGTATTGACGACAAGCGTACTGGGCTGGCCGCTGTGGCTTGCATTTCTTGCATCGATTGTCGTTACGGCCATTTTGGGATATTTCTTGGAAGTTTTCAGTTTGCGTCCGTTAAGAGGAAAAAAAGGCGTATCCCATTTGGCGCCATTAATCAGCACGATTGGGGTATCCATTTTCCTTGAAAATTTGTCCCATCATTTGTTTGGCGCCGGGAACAAACCTTTTCGCGCTGAATTTGCGGAGATCCGATTTGAAATCGGATCGGTGACGATTTATTTAGTGCAGATAACCATTTTTGTCATCTCGGTCATTTTAATGATTGGATTATCCATATGGCTATCGAAAACCAAAGCGGGAAAAGCGCTGAGAGCCACTGCGGAGAATATCGAAACGGCAAGCATTCTCGGCGTCGATACGAAAAAAATCATCACGTTGACGGTGATGATTGCTTCCGGTATGGGAGGCATCGCGGGAATCTTAGTTGGCATGGCTTTCAACTCTGTAAGTCCTCAGATGGGATTATCGATGGGGTTGAAAGGGCTTGCCATCATCATCTTAGGGGGAATGGGAAGCGTGAAAGGAGCGGTCGTTGGCGGCTTGATTCTCGGTTTGTCCGAAACATTCCTTGTTGCCTATGGTGATTCAGGATATCGGGATGCCATCGCCTTTATCATGATTATTCTCATTTTACTAATCCGTCCACAAGGAATATTCGGTTCCAAGGCGGCGGAGGGTAGGTGATAAGATGTTGGGAGAAGTGTTAAATCCATATTATTTGCAAGTGTTATGCTTCATTTTGATTAATATCATGTTGGCATTAAGTGTGTATGTCCCATTGTCAAGCGGACAATTATCGTTGGGAAGCGCGGGATTTATGGGAATCGGTGCATACACATCCGCACTCCTGGCCATTCATTTTGAACTGCCCCTTTATATCACCATCCTGGTTGGCGCACTGTTGGCAGGAGTGGTCGGCATCATTGTCGGAATCCCTTCATTAAGACTGACAGGGGTGTATTTGGCCATTGCCACATTAGGCTTTGGGGAAGTGATTCGCGTATTCTTTATCAATTGGGAGAACGTGACGAAAGGATCGGTCGGACTGACGGGAATCCCCCAATTGGGAAGATCTTTGTTGAACGTTGCGAAAGCGGCGGGGTTGGAACCCGGAGCATTCGGTTTGAGAAATAACCAATTTGTTTATTTGGCTCTTGCCATTTTGTTATTGATCATTGTGTCGGTTCTGTTGTGGTTTGTGATTCGCCAGAAAAATTCGAGAATTGGAAGGGCGTTTGCTTCCATCCAAATGGACGAGAAAGCCGCAGAATCGATGGGAATCAATATCACTTATTATAAAGTGCTGGCTTTTGCCCAGGGGGCTTTTATCGCAGGTCTTGCCGGAGCTCTTTTTGCCCATACCATCGGCTTTATTTCACCTGCCGATTTTTCGTACCATCGGGCAGTGGAAATTTTGATCTTTACGGTATTTGGCGGCAGTGAACTGGTCATCGGTTCCGTTTTTGGAGCGGTGATCTTGACATTGCTTCCTGAATTATTGCGTTCTGTCAGCGACTATCGTTACATTTTGTACGGGATTATGCTTGTGATTTTAATGGCCGTTCGCCCTCAAGGCATTTTGGATGTCCATTTATTACTCCGGATGAGAGGAAAAAGAATGAAAAGGGGGACTGGCTGATGGTCCTTGAAGTAAAAAATATCACAAAAAGTTTTGGCGGTATCACCGCATTAAAAAATATCTCTTTTTCCATACAACAAGGTGAAATTTACGGTTTAATCGGACCAAACGGAGCCGGTAAGACGACGATGTTCAATTGCATCACCAATCTGGTGGAACCGACTTCCGGAGAGATTTTTTTTAATGGAGAAAAGATTACGGGGTTGAAGCCTTATAAAATCACCGAGAAAGGTATTTGCAGGACATACCAAAACATCCGTTTGTTTCCTAAACTGACCGCACTGCAAAATGTGATGGTCGGCGGACATTCAAGAGTGAATTCAGGGGTTTTCCGGAGCGTTTTGCGGGTGAAATCACAGAAGAAAGAGGAACAAAGGCTGAAGGAAAAAGCGGAAGAATTGTTGGCGCTCGTCGGGCTGGAACAATGGAAGGATCAATTTGCGGAAAATCTGGCGTACGGTCAGCAAAGAAGGTTGGAGATAGCAAGGGCACTGGCGAGCAATCCAACACTATTATTGCTTGATGAACCGGCGGCCGGCATGAATGAAACCGAGACGGAAAGCCTCTTTGAGCTGATTAAAACCATCCAATCAATGGGCGTTACCGTTCTCATCATTGAACATGATATGTCCCTGGTGATGAGGTTATGCGATCGGATCACTGTTTTAAACTTTGGGGAGAAGTTGGCGGAAGGGAAGCCGGAAGAGATTCAAAATAATGAAGCGGTGATCGAGGCTTACCTCGGCAAAGAGGAGGAAGAGTCGATTGCTTAAGTTGACAAACATCGAAACCTATTATGGACAGATTCAGGCTTTAAAAGGAATCAATCTGGAAGTGGAGGAAGGGAAAATCGTCACCCTTCTTGGAGCGAATGGGGCCGGCAAATCGACGACGATGCGGACGATTGCAGGTCTGTTAAAACCAAAAAAAGGGACGGTGGAATTTTTAGGTCAAAATGTGACGGGATTGAAACCCCATCAACTCCTGAGAAAAGGAATCGCGCTCGTTCCCGAAGGACGCGCGATCTTATCAACAATGACCGTGCTGGAAAATCTTGAAATGGGCGCATATCATCGAAAAGATGGCAATGTAAAAGAGGACATCAAACAGGTGATGAAACGGTTTCCCATTTTGGAGGAACGCCAAACTCAATTGGCAGGCACGTTGTCTGGCGGCCAGCAGCAAATGCTGGCCATCGCCCGCGCATTGCTTTCAAAACCGAAGCTGTTGCTGCTGGATGAACCATCGATGGGGCTTGCTCCCATCATTGTTTCGGAAATCTTTCGCATCATTCAAGAGATTAAAGAGGAAGGAACAACCGTATTAGTGGTGGAACAAAATGCGAAACAAGCGTTGAAAATCGCGGATTATGGTTATGTCATGGAAACCGGAAAAATCATCATGGAAGGTTTCGCAAAAGATTTGCTCAAAGATGAGCGGATCGTTGAAGCGTATTTGGGGAAAAAGAAAACGACGGTATAAAAAATGGAGCTTCTCAAGTCTCAAGGAGAAAGAGAAGCTCCGTCACGTTATTGAAGGATAATCAATTCTTTTGGATATTTTGTCAATACTTCAACGCCGTTTTCCGTCACTACGACATCATCTTCGATACGGACTCCGGCAACTCCGGTTTTATAAATGCCAGGTTCAATTGTAAAGACCATTCCCGGCTTCAATTCCAACTCATTTGTTCCTGTTACGGATGGGAATTCATGAATTGAAATGCCGAGGCCGTGACCCAACCGGTGGGTATAATATTCGCCATATCCTTCCTGTGAAATTATGTCCCGGGAAATTCTGTCCAAATCCATGCAGCGAACGCCGGGTTTTACTGCTTTGATGGATTGTTCGTTCGAACGTTTCACGGTTTCGTAGATTTTCCGTTGTTCTTCCGTAATTTCCCCAAAAGCGACGGTGCGGGTAATGTCGGAACAGTATCCTTCATAGATGACACCTAAATCGAATAAAACGAAATCACCTTTTTGGATTTTCCGGTTGCCTGGCGTACCATGCGGGGATGCCGCCTTTGGTCCGGACAATACAGTCGTTTCAAAAGACATGGAGTATCCTTTTTCCTTGATGGCGCTTTCAATGATTTGGACGATTTCCAGTTCCGTGATCCCTTCTTTGATGGCTTTTACGCCAACATCTATCGCGTAATCCGCAAGCGCGGCAGCTTGTCTTAATTTTTCGAGTTCATCGGCATCTTTGATAACCCGTAATTGATTCATTTGCTCATCGATTGAAACAAAACTTGCATCTTGAATACACGATTGCAGCGATTCATAGCGATCGACTGTGAGATGTTCCTTTTCAATGGCGATCGTTGAAATGTTCTTTGTACGGGATTGGATTTCATTTGCCAATATGTTCCATGGCTGGTCCGTATCGCCATGACCAATCACATCAAATGGCCAACCGGAAGCTTTTGCATCCGGAATTTCCATTTTGGGGCAAATGATAAACGGGTCCATATCCTGAAAGATTGCAATACCGAGTAATCTCTCGTGGGGATTGCTCCGAAAACCGGAAAAATAAAAAACATTATCGGGATTTGTGATAAAAGCCAAATCAATATGCTGATCCTTCAAGTATGACTGGACCTTTTCAATTCTTTTCTTCATGAAAATTTCCTCCAACATTGTGTTAATAAACACGAATTTGAAATATTACAGTATTAGTATAGCAAAAAGAAGGAAAAAAGATGGATATGTAGAAATAATGAAGATGAATTTAATTTATTGGAGGGGGAATCTTAATGGAAATTTCTTACCATGGTCATTCTGTTGTAAAGATCAAAACGAATGGTACCACGATCCTAATCGACCCGTTTATTACCGGAAACCCTTTGACAGATTTAAAAGCGGAAGAAGAAAAACCGGATGTTATTTTGCTTACACACGGTCATAACGATCATGTAGGGGATGCGATCGCCCTTGCAAAGGCGAACAATTCCCAAGTGGTGGCCTTGAATGAGCTTGCCGTATATCTGCAAAAAATAGGCGTGAATGCGCATCCGATGGGCGTTGGAGGGGCGTATCAGTTCCCGTTCGGTAAAGTGAAATATACCCTTGCTTTCCACGGTTCCACTTATGAAACGGAAACGGAAGTCGTCAATGCAGGAAACCCTGGCGGAATCTTGTTCTATGCGGAAGGTTTGACTATTTATCACGCAGGCGACACTGCGTTATTCGGTGATATGAAATTGATTGGCGACCGCAATGACATCGATGTCGCTTTCTTGCCAATCGGGGACAACTTCACAATGGGACCGGAAGACGCGGCATATGCGGTGGAATTGTTGAGACCGAAAACAGTCGTACCAATCCACTACAATACATTCCCGTTAATTAAACAAGATCCTAATGACTTTGCCAAATTGGTGAAAAACAGCAGAGTGCAAATTTTGGAGCCGGGGCAAAAGGTTGAATTGCCTTAAATATCAAAGCGGATGCTAAATCAATAGGACAAGAGAAAGCAGGTTATGGGGAATTTTCTTTTTTGAAAATATCCATGACGGCTTTCTCGATTTTTTTCTATACATAATTGAAAATATGGTACACTATGGGAGTAGAATGAAAGTACGATGAAAACAGGTGATATCGATGTCAACAAAACATGAAAAAATACTGCAATATATCGAGTCACTACCTATTGGCGAAAAAATTTCAGTCCGGCAAATTGCGAAAGAAATGCAGGTAAGCGAAGGCACGGCTTATCGGGCAATCAAAGAAGCGGAAAATCGAAGCTTGGTGAGTTCCATTGAACGTGTCGGAACAATCCGAATTGAAAAGAAAAAGAAAGAAAATATTGAACGCTTGACTTTCGCTGAAATCGTCAATATCGTGGACGGACAAGTGCTCGGTGGAAAAGCGGGGCTGCATAAAACATTGAATAAATTTGTCATTGGCGCAATGCAGCTGGAAGATATGATGCGCTATACCGATCCGGGAAGCCTTTTGATTGTCGGCAACCGTATCAAAGCCCATTACAACGCCTTAAAGACGGGAGCTGCCGTGTTGATCACGGGCGGTTTTGATACGACGGAAGAAAATAAAAGGCTTGCCGATGAATTGGAATTGCCGATCATTTCATCCAGTTATGATACATTTACCGTTGCAACAATGATTAACCGTGCCATTTATGACCAACTCATTAAAAAGGACATCTTGTTGATAGAAGACATTTATGTGAAGTTGGAAGATACGGCGAAACTCACGGTCGGTCAAACGGTGGCCGATTTCCACTCTTTGAATGCCCATACATCCCATGGCGCTTTTCCGGTTGTTGCAAAAAATAATAAATTAGTGGGAATTGTCACTGTGAAGGACGTATTCGGGAAAGACGGGAACGAATTGATTGAAAAAGTCATGACAAAACATCCGATTTCGGTTTCCATGAAAACCAGTGTCGCTTCGGCGGGTCACCGGATGGTTTGGGAAGGAATCGATCTGCTACCGGTGGTGGATGATGACGGATATTTGCAAGGCGTCATCAGCCGCCAGGACGTATTGAAAGCGTTGCAAACATCCCAACACCAACCGCAGCATGGCGAGACCATTGATGATATCGTCAAAGGCGAAATGAAAGTGCTGGGCGAAGAAGAGGTTGTCGTCGAGTTTACGGTGACTCCACAGATGACGAACCAATATGGTGCGGTATCTTATGGTGCCTTTACGACCCTGCTCACGGAAGTGGGATTGATTGCATTGAAAAGAAGAAAACGGGGAGATGCCGTGCTGGAGAATATTGCCACTTATTATATCAAGCCGATTCAGATGGATAGTGTGCTAAAGGTCGTTCCACATATATTGGATATGAGTAGAAAATTCGTGAAAATGGATTTTGATGTTTTTCATGAAGATTCACTCGTTGGGAAAGCGATGGCCACCTTCCAGTTGCTCGATCGTTAAACTGCATAAAAAAAGTTGTCCAAGCACGATTGGACAACTTTTTTCAAAGTTTATTTCTTACAATTACTGTTTGTTTAATTCATATTCCTGTTTGACAAATTTTCCTTCGTGTTTTGCACGTTTCAAATTGAAATAGGATTCCATTAATCCCACGATGACAAAAACTGCCCCGACAATATAACCTAACATTGAATCTTGTACCACGAAGGTGTTCAATCCAAAAAAAACGACAAAAAGACCTAAAGCAACGCCTGCTTTTGCTTTATACCATTTTTTTTGGATCGGCAAAGTGGAACGGAATTGTTTCGTTTTATAGTAAAAATAAGCGGCGAATGAAGCAATAATAAGTGTGACCAATAAAGCATTCAGCATTTTCAGAACCTCCTAAACAAACTAAAATTATTGTAACGATTTTTTTAGAAAAATGCTAATATACTAATTAAAATTTTTATCATATTTTGGAGGGTCATAATTTGAAAAGACAAATCATCGACACAATTGAGCAATATGATACCATCATCATTCACAGGCATGTCCGTCCGGATCCGGATGCATACGGTTCCCAAATGGGGTTAAAAGCATTGATCCAAGACAATTATCCAAATAAAAAGGTATATGCTGTTGGCACCCATGATGAATTATTGTCTTATTTGGACCGTCCGGACAATATTCCGGATGAGGTATATAATGGGGCACTTGTCATAGTGACAGATACGGCAAATACAGAAAGAATTGATGATCAACGATTTTCCAAAGGAGACTTTCTTATAAAAATCGATCACCATCCCAATGATGATGCTTACGGCGATTTGTTGTGGGTTGACACCGCTTCCAGTTCCTGCAGTGAAATGATTTATGAATTGTATGAAGAAGGCCGGGTTTATAAAAATTGGAAAATGACAGAACAATCGGCGAGATTCCTTTTTGCGGGAATTGTTGGAGATACGGGCAGATTTTTATTTCCAAGCACCACAACAAGAACCTTTGAAATTGCGGGACAATTGATACAATATTCATTTGACCGCAATGAAATTTTCAATGGCATGTATGAGATGGAAGAGAATTTATTGAAATTGCAAGGATATGTGTATCAAAACTTCACAATGGATGAAAACGGAGCTGCTTTCATCAAGCTTCCGAAAGAACTGTTGAAAGAATTTGATGTCACTGTTTCCGAAACGTCCTCATTGGTGGGCTCCCTCAGCAATATCAAAGGGGTCCGTGCCTGGGCGATTTTCGTTGAAGAAGAAAATGAAATCCGTGTAAGATTGCGTTCCAAAGGGCCAATCATCAACGAGCTTGCAAAAAAATACCATGGAGGCGGACATCCTTTGGCATCCGGTGCGACCGCCTATTCATGGGAAGAAGTGGATCAAGTGATTGCAGACTTGAAACAGCTTTGCAAAGAGTATCAATAAAAGTTGGGAGGGATGCAGATGTCCGTTTATCCGCAAATACGAACAAGTGCAGATTTATTAAAAAGTACGATTCGTATGGAAGAACTCATCCCTTTTTTAGTTGAACAAAAGGCAGAAGCTTGTGCAATCGTCAATTCGAAATTGTACGGGCTTTTGCCTTTTTACCATGGATTAAAAAAGGCAGGGATTCATCCCGTCATTGGCCTGACCGCCAAAATACAATCCGGCCGCATCGTTCTGCCCCTCCTGATTTACGCACGGGACAACATCGGCTATAAAAATCTGTTAAAAATCTCAAGCAGCATTGCCATAAGAGATGATGAACATTTGCCGATCCAGTGGCTAAAAGGCTACTCGGAAGGCATTTGCATCGTCATTCCCGCCATCGATGATGATGGGGTTTGGTTGGAGAATGCCTCCATGATTGAATTGTTGAAGGGGATTTTCCACGGTCGGTTATGGTTGGGGATTTCAAGAATAGGCGGGGAAAAATCCGCATTTGAAAGCGAAGTCCTCCGTTTTAGTGAAACATTACATATTCCGATTCTGGCACTTCATGAATGTTTATATTTAAAGCGGGAAGATGCCTTCAGTTATCGGGTGGCCAGAAGCATCGATCTGGGTGTCAAACTGAGTGAACAATCATCTTTGAAAGAAGAAGGGCACCATTATACCCCAACCCGGGAAGAATGGATGAAATGGTTTCAAGACCGCAAAGAATGGTTGGAAGAAAGCAGAAAGATGCTTCTCGGATGCCAAGTGGAAATTGAGCAGAAAGGACATATCATGCCGAAATATCCTTTGCCGGAAGGACAAAGTGCCGAACAGGTGTTAAAAAGGCTTGCGTTAAAGGGCCTAAAAGAACGCTTAAAAACGGATTCCCCCAATGAAATTTACGTGAACCGATTGAATTATGAACTGGAAATCATATGTTCCATGGGCTTTTCGGATTATTTTTTGATTGTGGCGGATTTTATGAATTATGCCCGCAGACAACATATTTTAACAGGACCTGGAAGGGGTTCGTCCGCAGGCTCCCTGGTCGCTTATTCCCTGTACATCACCCAAGTGGATCCGATCCGATATGGATTGTTGTTTGAGCGGTTCTTGAATCCCGAGCGGGTGACCTTGCCGGATATCGATATAGACTTTCTCGATACGAGAAGGGAAGAAGTCATCGAATATGTGGCAAAAAAATATAGGGAAAAGCATGTGGCACAAATCATCACCTTCGGAACGCTGTCAGCAAAGGCCGTAGCCCGGGATGTTGCAAGAATGTTCAATTTCGAACCGGATACCCTTGAAATGATTTCCCGCTTTATTCCGAATAAGCCGGGCATCACATTGATGGAAGCATATAAGACGAATGAGGCTTTCAGAAATTGGGTCGGAGGGGAAGGAATCCGGAAACGCTGGTTTGAAACGGCGCTGAAATTGGAAGGCTTGCCCCGGAATGCTTCCACCCATGCGGCAGGAGTTGTGTTAAGCCCGGTTCCTTTGGTGGAGGTCGTTCCGATCGAAAAGGGGCATGACGGCATTTTTCTGACCCAATGGCCGATGCAGGAAGTGGAACAAATGGGCCTGCTAAAAATGGACTTTTTGGGATTGCGCAATTTAACGATGATTGAACAAATTCAAAAAATGATTTACTACACCCGAAATCGGCGTATCGATCTCAATGAGATTCCACTTGATGACAAACAAACCTTTGAACTTTTGCAAAAAGGGGATACGTTGGGGATTTTCCAGCTGGAATCGGAAGGGATGAAAAATGCGCTGAAGGAAATTGTCCCTACCCAATTTTCCGATATTGTCGCGGTGAATGCCTTATACAGACCCGGACCAATGCAGTTTATACCGGTTTATGCGGCAAGAAAAAAGGGGCTTGAGCCTGTTATTATGCCCCATGCGGATTTGGAGCCGATCCTGAAAGAAACGTACGGCATCATTGTGTACCAGGAACAAATCATGCAAATTGCACACATTTTGGCGGGATTCTCCCTGGGACAGGCCGATTTGCTAAGAAGAGCGGTCAGCAAGAAAAAGCGGGAAGTGTTGGAAGAACAAAGAGTCGCTTTCGTCAATGGTGCCATTAACAAAGGATACGGCAAAGAAGTGGCGGAATCGGTATATGAACAGATCGTCCGCTTTGCGGATTACGGATTTGCGAAAAGCCACGCAGTAGCTTATAGCATGATTTCCTATCAAATGGCCTACTTAAAAGCCCATTTTCCTTTGGAGTTTTACGCGGTGATGATGACTTTTGCAACGGGAAATCAAGATAAGTTGTTCTCCTTTATTGTGGAAGCGAGAAGCAAGGGCATAAACATTTTGCGTCCATCCCTCCATAAAAGCGGCAGAGTGTTTACCGTGGAAAACGGAAGCATCAGGTTCAGCTTATCAGCCATATTGGGCGTCTCCCAATCCTTTTTGCAAAAATTGATGGAGGTTCGAAAGGAGCAAGGCAAGTTTTCCGACCTGTTCGATTTGGCCGTTGCATTGAGCGGGAAATATTTCACGCGAAAATCCATCGAACCCTTGATCAAAGCGGGGGTGCTCGACGACTTCGGCAAAGACCGGGCAACGCTTCTAGCGACGATTGAAGCGGCGGAAAAACATGCTGGAATCGTCCGGCCGACAGAAGATGAGAATTTATTCACTTCGCAGGCTTCTTTGTTTGGAAAGCCGAAATATATGGAAGTTCCACCGGTTCCCAATAAAATGAAACTCCAATTTGAAAAGGAAGTATTAGGGTTTTATTTGACGGAACACCCGGTTGAAACCGTGCGCAAACGTCTGCATGTCGATACCAACATTCTTCAGTTGAAGCGGGCACCGCAGGACACTTATGTGAAATTTGCCGGAATGGTGGAATCCATTCGTCAACTCCGCACGAAAAACGGAGAATTGATGGCCTTTGTTCAAGTGCAGGATGAGTATGGTTCGATATCCACCACGATTTTTCCGAAACAATATAATGAATGCATGGGTTGGCTGAGAGAAGACCTGCTAGTCTATCTGGAAGGAAAAGTGCAATACCGTTTTAATCAGCCTCAAATTATCATAAAAATAATTAAATTGCTTCAATAACGAGAGAGTTTTTATCAGAAATTACAGAAACTGTGCGTTTTTGCACAGTTTTTTCTTTACAAAGGAGAAAACATTTTGTAAACTGGAACAAAAGTGGTCTGACCACTTTTTGTCGAAATGGTGAACTTCTCTGAACTATCCTTTCCAACGGGATCGGAATAAGGGGTTGTTAAAAAGATTAAAGTGAACATGAATGAGAAACAGGAGAACAAAAAAGTCTTTCTGGAAATTGTCAGCAAATTGAAAGACTTGATTATTAGGGAAAAACTGCAACCGGGTGACAAACTGCCTTCCGAGAGAGTTTTATCAGAGATGCTGGGTGTCGGCAGATCTTCGGTGAGGGAGGCGCTCCGCAGCTTGGAATTGCTGGGCATTATTGAAACCCGGCATGGTGGAGGCACTTTTTTGGCCTCTTCGCAACAATACCGGCTTGTGGAATTATTGGCGACTTTTATTTTGCAAGAAAATCAATCGATACGTGATGTCCATAAAACCCGGGAAATTCATGAAAAAGAAGCGATACGCATCATTTGTGCAAATAAACGGTTAAGGGAACTCCCCGTTTGGGAAAGCTTATTTTTAAAAATTGAATTGGAAACGGAAGTCATTCGGGATCATATTTTGCGCGAATTATTGATCGCCTCTGAAAATCGTTTGGCTTTGCGCATATGGATTCAACTCGCCGCTTATAGCGCAGGTGCATTAAAAAAAGTGACGACGGAGGAAGAAAAACCGATTTTGCAAAGATTGTTGACCTCATTGCGGCTCGGTTATGAAAAAGAAGCTTTAAAAGCATATACCGAATGGCTGGACTATTTATAAAGCTCCGTGAAGAATAAAAATGATTACTAGGGGGAAAAAACGTGGCGATAAAAGATTTGCTATCTTTAAATCGTAAAAAATCGAAAGGGGCCATTTTAAATCCGAAAAAAGAAAGTTCATTTCCGGCGGATTTAATGACAAAATGCCCATCATGCCGAAAAATCTTTTTAACGAAAGAAGTGGAAACGAATTTTAAAGTATGCCCAAACTGCGACCATCATTTTAAAATGACGGCATGGGAACGGATCGACTCTTTTTTGGATGTGGAATCATTTACACCTTTTGATGAACATTTGCGCACGACGAATCCGCTGAATTTCCCTTCTTACATCGAAAAAGTGGAAGCGGATATGAGAAAAACGGGATTGTCCGAAGCGGTTTTAACCGGAAGCGGAACGTTGAAAGGGGAAAATGTGGTTGTAGCGGTGATGGATTCCCATTTCAGAATGGGTTCCATGGGTTCCGTTGTCGGTGAAAAAATTACGCGCGCAATCGAAAAAGCGACGGAAATGCAAGTGCCGTTCATCATCTTCACTGCAAGCGGCGGTGCACGGATGCAGGAAGGCGTCATCTCGTTAATGCAAATGGCAAAGACGAGCGTTGCATTAAAACGGCACAGCGATGAAGGGTTGCTCTTCATTTCCATCATGACGGACCCGACAACCGGTGGAGTGTCAGCAAGCTTTGCATCCCTCGGGGACATCAATATTGCCGAACCTAAAGCGCTCATCGGTTTTGCCGGGAGAAGGGTGATTGAACAAACGGTGAGGGAAAAGTTGCCTGATGATTTCCAAACGGCAGAATTTTTGCTCGCCCATGGCCAACTGGATGCCATTTTCCATCGCAAAGAAATGCGGGATAAAGTGGCGACGATTGTGAAATTGCACAAGAGGGGAGGAGTATCTCATGTCTAAACCTTTATCATTTGAAGAGCCGATCATTAAACTGAGAGAAAAAATAGATGAATTGAGGGAATTGGCCAAAACGGCGAATGTAGACATGTCCGATGAGATCCGGACATTGGAAGAACGGTTGCGCCAATTGGAAATCAAAATTTATTCGAATATGGAACCTTGGAATCGGGTACAAGTGGCGAGACATCCGGAGCGGCCAACCACCCTTGATTATATTGAGAAAATATTTACAGATTTCATCGAATTGCATGGTGACCGATACTTTTCCGATGATGAAGCGATCGTCGGAGGAATCGCGTCCTTTGAAGGGCAGCCGGTGACCATTATTGGCCATCAGCGCGGAAAAGGAACGAAGGAAAATATTCGCCGGAATTTCGGTATGCCCCATCCGGAAGGGTACCGCAAAGCGCTGCGTTTAATGAAACAAGCAGAAAAATTCAAACGTCCGATTATTTGCTTTATTGATACAAAAGGGGCTTATCCGGGAAAAGCGGCGGAAGAGCGCGGGCAAAGTGAGGCGATCGCCAAAAATTTATTTGAAATGGCCGGACTTAAGGTGCCTGTCATCAGCATGGTCATTGGTGAAGGGGGAAGCGGCGGAGCTTTGGCATTGGGCGTGACAAACCGCATTTATATGCTGGAAAATTCCACATACTCCGTAATTTCTCCGGAAGGTGCCGCCTCCATATTATGGAAGGATGCAAGCCTTGCAAAACAAGCGGCGGAGGCAATGAAAATCACTGCCCAAGACTTGAAGGAAATGGGCATCATCGATGAAATCATTCCTGAAGTGCCTGGAGGGGCCCACCGCAATCCGGCTGAACAAGCAAACATATTAAAAGAATACTTGAAAAAAGGGCTGGACGAATTGACGGTCATGTCAGAAGAAGAAATTATCCAGGATCGCTATGATAAATTCCGTCAAATTGGGGACTATATTGAAGAAAATGTTCAATAATGTTTTCACCCTTTACAATGACAAAATCCAAATTTATCAGGATTTTGTCATTTTCATTTCCAAGGTTCGTTTATAATGGGAGTATAATAAAGTGATTGAATTTACTTGTTCCAAAGGAAATTTTTTATGATATTGTTAAACTTATTAAAGATTGGAGGGAGAAATATGAAACGGATCGGCGTATTGACGAGCGGCGGCGATGCACCTGGCATGAATGCGGCCATTCGTGCCGTCGTGCGAAAAGCGAACTACCATGATGTTGAGGTTTATGGAATCTATCATGGATACGAAGGCTTTATTCAAGGTAAAATGGAATTGTTGGATCTTGGTTCCGTTGGCGGAATTATTCAACGGGGGGGAACGAAACTTTTTTCATCCCGTTGCCCAAAATTTATGGAAGAAAAATACAGACAGCAGGGGATAGAAAAAATGAAAGAGGCGGGAATCGATGGGCTGATCGTGATCGGGGGAGACGGTTCCTACCGCGGGGCTTATGAATTAACGAAATTGGGCTTTAAATGCATCGGTGTACCTGCAACAATCGATAACGATATTCCGGGCACGGATTTTACCATTGGTTTCGATACGGCGTTAAATACGGTAGTCAATGCGATTGACAAAATCCGTGATACAGCCACAAGCCATGAGAATACCTTCATCATTGAGGTGATGGGAAGAGATGCCGGCGACCTTGCATTATGGTCAGGGCTTGCGGCTGGCGCAGAATCTGTTATTATACCGGAGGAACCCTTTGACTTGGATGATATCATTGCCCGCTTGAAACGGGGAGAAGCGCGCAAGAAAAAACACAGCATCATCATTGTTGCCGAAGGAGTCATGCCTGCCTCCCAACTGGCCGATATGATAAAAGAAAGAACCGGTATTGATATAAGAATTACCGTGTTGGGACATATTCAAAGGGGAGGCTCCCCAACAGCCTTTGACCGGGTCCTTGCGAGCCGGCTGGGCGCTTATGCGGTGGAGTTATTGTTGGAAGGCAAGACTTGCCGTGCAGTGGGTATAAAAAATCAAGAAGTTTATGATTATGATTTACAGGAGATTTTTACAACAAAGCATCAAGCGGATATAAGCTTATATACTTTATCAAAAGAACTTTCAATATAAATATATTTAAAAGATGGAGAGAATGGATATGAGAAAGACAAAAATTGTTTGTACCATTGGACCTGCAAGCGAATCTCCAGAAGTTCTTGAAGAACTGATGAAAGCAGGGATGAATGTAGCGAGATTGAACTTTTCCCATGGCACTCATGAGGAACATGCGATGCGCATTGCGACCATCCGGGATGTCGCCAACCGGTTAAATAAGATTGTCGGCATTTTGCTCGATACAAAAGGTCCGGAAATCCGGACACATGATATGAAAAACGGGGAAGTCCATTTGCAAACGGGACAAGTCATCGATATTTCGATGAAAGAAGTGCTCGGCGATGAAACATGTTTTTCGGTTACGTATGACCAATTGATATATGATGTGGATCAAAACGATATTATTTTATTGGATGACGGACTCATTCAGTTGCGGGTATTGGCGAAAGATTACGAGAAAGGATTAATTCATACAATCGTTGAAAATGCCGGCGTTTTGAAAAATAAAAAAGGTGTAAACGTCCCTGGAGTTTCCATCAAATTGCCTGGAATTACCGAAAAAGATGCGAAGGATATTCTATTCGGCATAGAACAAGGGGTCGATTTTATCGCCGCTTCCTTTGTCCGGACAGCGAAAGATGTGCTGGAAATCCGTGAATTGCTTGAACAAAATGGCGGTGGGCACATCCAAATCATCCCTAAAATCGAAAACCGTGAAGGCGTAGATAATATCGATGAAAT
Organism: Ureibacillus sp. FSL W7-1570; assembly: GCF_038593265.1. GTDB lineage: Bacteria > Bacillota > Bacilli > Bacillales_A > Planococcaceae > Ureibacillus > Ureibacillus suwonensis. Next base: position 1,247,320 of record NZ_CP151979.1, on the reverse strand, counting down.
TATTGAAGTTTCCGATGGATTGATGGTTGCCCGGGGAGACTTGGGGGTGGAAATTCCGGCAGAAGAAGTTCCGCTTGTTCAGAAAGCATTGATCAAAAAATGCAATCAATTGGGAAAACCCGTTATCACGGCAACCCAAATGCTTGACTCCATGCAGCGGAATCCGCGTCCAACCCGCGCGGAAGCAAGTGACGTCGCCAATGCCATTATGGATGGTACGGATGCGATCATGCTTTCCGGAGAAACGGCTGCGGGATTGTATCCGGTGGAATCGGTAAAAACGATGAACCGTATTGCGGAATTTACGGAAAACTCATTGGACTATCGCACCATCGTCCAAACAAGAAGCCGTGAAAAAGAAACGACAATGACAGAAGCCCTCTCCCAAGCCGTTTCATATACTTCCATCAATCTTGGGGTAAAAGCGGTACTTGCCCCGACAGCAAGCGGCGTTACAGCCAAATTGATCGCAAAATACCGCCCTGGCGTACCGATTATCGCCATTACGGATAGCCAGTCCACTGCGCAAAAATTAACACTGGTTTGGGGAGTATTACCAATTGTAACCCATAAAGCAAAAACAACGGATGAAATTTTGGAACTTGCCGTTGATGAAGCATTGAAACATGGTTATGTGGATCATGGTGATGTCGTGATCATTACAGCGGGCGTTCCAGTCGGCGAATCAGGTACGACAAACTTGATGAAAGTCCATGTGATCGGCGACCTGTTAGCCCGCGGACAAGGCATCGGCAAACAATCGGTCGTAGGCAAAGCGGTTGTTGTGAAAAATGCGGAAGAAGCGCAAGCCTACGATGTGGAAGGAAAAATTCTTGTAACGGTCGGAACGGATCGGGAAATGATGCCGGTGATTGAAAAATGTGTCGGCATCATCACCGAAGAGGGAGGCTTAACAAGCCATGCGGCCGTTGTCGGTCTCAGCTTGGGGATCCCTGTCATCGTGGGTGTGAAAGAAGCAACCTCACTCATCCGGCACGGACAGGAAATTACGATGGATGCGGAAACCGGCGTTATTTATAAAGGACATGCAAGCGTCTTGTAAGCATGATCAAATGAAAGGCTGTTTAAAAAGGAGCATACTTTTTAAACAGCCTCAATTTTCATCATGCGAAAATTTATTGAAACTTTTTTCCTATCTTTTTCGTATTTACTTTATGAGAAAAATGACTCTAATGGAGGGTATCCGTTGAGAAAAATCTTCTTCATCAGTATTTTGTTTGTTTTGTTTGAAATTGCCATGTTTATCATAGTCGGAAATTGGCTGGGTGTTTTAAGCACGTTACTGCTTATTATATTGGCAAGTTTAGTGGGAGTTGTGATTACGAAAAAACAAGGTTTAAAATCCCTTCAAAATCTCCGGGACAGCATTTACCGGGGAGAACCTCCTGGGCATGCGATGGTTGATGCATTTCTCATATTTTTGGGAGGCGTATTATTTATTTTGCCCGGCTTCATCTCTGATATTATCGCCTTTACGATGGTCCTTCCATGGACACGACAGTTGTACAAGCCGATGATCGTGGAATGGATCCGAAGAAAAATGGAAAACAATCAGGTCATCATTATCCAGCGTTAACACTTTGTTTAATTTTTACTGCAATCAATAACAAAAATGGACTCAGTATAATTCCATAGACGCCAAATAACAGAATGGAGGCAGCGCTGATGAAAAATGTGTGGACCGTCCGCAATTGAAAGGTGGACGCCCATAGCAATGATTCAGTCAGCTGCCTTGTAATTTGTATAAAAACATAGAGCAATAGCAATGCAAAACATAGAAACTTTTCTCCTGTTACAAAAAAGTAGATGGCGATCGGAATCAGAAATAAACCGATTCCGAAAAACGGCAGGACATCTGCAAAAGAAATCAAAAAGGCTTTGTTCACCGGTTTCTCAAATTGCAGCAATGCAAGTCCAATGCTGAGAAGAAAAAAAGTGATGATAAACAACTGGAAATTGACGTACAAGAAATAGCTGAATAGATTTGTAGCTTTTGTGAAATACTGTTTCCAACTGCTGCGATATGATTTCGGAACATAGATGAAAAACCAGTACCGGTCCCTTTTTGATTCAAACAGGGAAAAGTAGAAAGCTACCAGAAAAACAAAAATTTCAAATACATATTGAAAGATGTTCTGCAAATAGCCTGCCATGCCCATGATTGCCGTATCGATGTATGTCAGCGACTCGTTAAAGATATTTTCCAAAAGGAAAACATATTTGGAGTCAAAAAATTGTAGATCTTCCACTTGTTTTTTCACTTCAGGATAAATGGAGATAATGCTTTGAATTGTAATATAAAAGAAGGAATAAAATGATATGAAAATTAATATAGATATAATGATGGCAATTATAATATAAGGTAGTTTCAATCGCTGATTGCAAAAGTGAATAATGGGATATAATAAATATGCACAGAATATGGCCAACGAGATTGGCAATATGAGCCAAAGCAAAGCAAAATATAATATGAGGGCCAAAAATTGGACAATATTTTTGTTGTAATAGACAGAAAATTTATTCAATTGCAATTATCATCACCCCTGAATCCAGTGAATATAATCTCGTTGAAGAACAAAAATTCTCGAAAACGCAGATTTTTTATTCGGTTTACTTTTTTTTCTTTATTTTTGAAAAATTATTCACAAAGACGTCAAAATTTATTATAATATTCGTTGTAAGCGATTTAATAATAGGTTCATTTTGAGCGAAACGACCGTAAGTGTCATAAAAGAAAAAGAAAGCACTTACAATTAGAATTTGCATTCATTAAATATTTTAGAGAGGGAGCGATTTTTTATGACAGCAACACGCGGTTTAGAAGGTATTATTGCTGCTGAATCCAAAATTAGTTCAATAATCGATGATACACTTACATATGTAGGTTACAGCATCGATGACTTAGCGGAAAACTCTTCATTCGAAGAAGTTATTTATCTGTTATGGCACCAACGTCTACCAAAGAAAGAAGAGTTGGAAGAACTTAAACAACAACTTGCTGAAAATGCGGAAATTCCTCAACAAGTGATCGATTTATTCAAAGCGATGCCTATTGACAAAGTGCATCCAATGGCAGCATTGCGTACTGCTGTTTCTTTATTGAGCGCATATGATGACGAAGCTGATGTAATGAGCGATGAAGCAAACTACAGAAAAGCAATCCGCATCCAAGCTAAAATTGGTACAATCGTAGCTGCATTCTCTCGCATCCGCAGAGGTTTAGAGCCAGTTGCTCCAAAACTTGAATTAGGATATGCAGCAAACTTCTTATATATGTTGCATGGCAAAGAGCCAGATCCAATCGAAATCGAAGCTTTCAACAAAGCATTAGTATTGCATGCAGACCATGAATTGAACGCTTCTACATTCACTGCACGCGTTTGTGTAGCCACACTTTCCGATGTATATTCCGGAATCACTGCTGCAATCGGCGCATTAAAAGGGCCGCTTCACGGTGGAGCTAACGAACAAGTAATGAAAATGTTGACTGAAATCGGTTCAATCGAAAATGTAGAACCTTATATCATGAATAAATTAAACAACAAAGAAAAAATCATGGGCTTTGGTCACCGCGTATACCGCAAAGGAGACCCACGCGCGAAACATTTACGCGTTATGAGCGAAAAATTGACAAACCTAAAAGGCAAACCGGAATTATATGAAATGTCAGTGAAAATTCATGACATCGTTGTAGGTCAAAAAGGACTTCCAGCAAACGTTGACTTCTTCTCTGCATCAGTGTATGATTCACTTGATATCGAGCATGACCTATTCACACCAATCTTTGCAGTATCCCGTACATCAGGATGGCTTGCTCACATCCTTGAACAATATGCAAATAACCGCTTGATCCGTCCTCGTGCTGAATACGTGGGTCCTAAACATCAACAATATGTTCCAATCGAAGAAAGATAATTTTTAAATTGGAATGAAAAATTTTTAGAAAATATGCTAAAATACACTAGGACTGTGTTAGATCTAACACAGTCCTAGACTTATGAATATAGGAGGCAACATACATGACTAACGGTAAAATTGTGGTAGAAAATGGTAAATTAATTGTACCTAATAATCCAATCATTCCTTTCATCGAAGGAGACGGTACAGGTCCGGATATTTGGGCTGCTGCTGTTCGTGTGTTCGATGCGGCTGTAGAAAAAGCTTATAACGGAGAAAGAAAAATTCAATGGTTAGAAGTTCTTGCCGGTGAAAAAGCCTACAATCAAACTGGCGAATGGTTACCTCAAGAAACTTTAGATAAAATCAACGAATATTTAATCGCAATCAAAGGTCCTCTTACAACTCCAGTAGGTGGGGGAATTCGTTCTCTAAACGTAGCATTGCGCCAAGAATTAGACTTGTACGTATGCTTACGCCCTGTACGTTACTTCGACGGTGTTCCATCTCCTGTAAAACATCCTGAACATGTAGATATGGTCATTTTCCGTGAAAATACAGAAGACATCTATGCAGGTATTGAATACGAAGCACAATCTGAAGAAGCGAAAAAATTAATCAAATTTTTACAAGATGAATTCGGCGTTAAGAAAATCCGCTTCCCAGAAACTTCCGCAATCGGTATCAAACCGGTTTCCATCGAAGGTTCTGAACGCTTAATCCGCGCTGCAATCGAATATGCAATCCGCGAAGGCCGCAAATCTGTAACTTTAGTGCATAAAGGTAACATCATGAAATTCACTGAAGGCGGCTTCAAAAAATGGGGTTATGCATTAGCTGAACGCGAATTCGGCGATAAAGTATTCACATGGGATCAATATGACCGCATCAAAGCGGAAAAAGGTGTGGAAGCTGCCAACGAAGCTCAAGCTGAAGCAGAAGCAGCCGGCAAAATCATCGTTAAAGACACAATCGCTGATATCTTCTTACAACAAGTATTAACTCGTCCAAAAGAATTCGATGTAGTGGCTACAATGAACTTAAACGGTGACTACATTTCCGACGCATTGGCTGCACAAGTCGGCGGTATCGGTATCGCTCCAGGAGCAAACATCAACTATGTAACTGGCCATGCGATCTTCGAAGCAACTCACGGTACTGCTCCTAAATATGCAGGTTTAGATAAAGTGAACCCATCTTCAGTAATCCTTTCTGGTGTATTAATGTTTGAACACCTTGGATGGAAAGAAGCTGCTGACTTAATTACTAAATCCATCGAAAAAACAATCGCTTCTAAAGTCGTAACATACGACTTCGCACGTTTGATGGAAGGTGCGACAGAAGTGAAATGTTCTGAATTCGCAGATGCACTAATTAAAAATCTTTAATTTATAAATGAAAAAGTTCATAAAAGTTTGAAGGATTTTCCAAAGCTTTTGTTGAATTCCAATAAACAAAGGGCCGTCTCAAGCGTTAAATTGGGACGACCCTTTTTGTATATACTTATATATAGAATTTATTTTGAATTGGGGGTAGTACATATGTCTTTGAAAAGAAAGAAAATTTCAGTGATTGGTGCAGGTTTTACAGGTTCAACCACCGCTTTTTTGTTGGCCCAAAAGGAATTGGGCGATGTGGTTTTGGTTGATATTCCTGAGGCTGAAAATCCAACGAAAGGCAAAGCTTTGGACATGTGGGAAGCGGCGCCGATTCAAGGCTTTGATTCATATGTCACCGGTACGTCAGATTATAAAGATACCGCTGATTCGGACTTGGTCATCATTACGGCAGGGGTTGCAAGAAAACCGGGAATGAGCCGGGATGATTTGGTTCAAATCAATCAAAAAGTCGTCAAATCTGTCACAAAAGAGATTATGAAACACTCATCAAATCCGACAATCATTGTATTAACGAATCCGGTCGATGCGATGACGTATGTTGCTTATAAAGAATCCGGCCTTCCGAAAAATAAAGTGCTGGGGCAATCGGGGGTATTGGATACAGCAAGATTTCGCGCTTTCGTCGCAGAGGAATTGAATGTATCCGTCAAAGATGTCTCCGGATTTGTATTAGGAGGGCACGGAGATACAATGGTTCCACTCACCCGCTATTCTTATGTCGGAGGGATTCCGGTTGAAACATTGATTCCAAAAGACCGGCTGGAACAAATTGTTCAAAGGACACGTGTCGGTGGCGGTGAAATTGTCAACTTATTGGGTAACGGTTCCGCCTATTACGCTCCCGCCGCGGCATTGGTGGAAATGGCGGAGGCCATCATCAAGGATCAGCGCCGCATTTTGCCTGCTGTTGCTTATTTGGAAGGAGAGTATGGTTTCGAGGGCATTTATTTGGGTGTGCCAACTCTGCTCGGCGCGAACGGGGTTGAGAAGATATTTGAATTGGATTTGACGGAAGATGAAAAAGCGGCGTTGAAAAAATCCGCCGAGTCGGTAAAAAGCCTCATGAGTGCCTTAAATTGATTCCTCTCTTTTATTGTGGCTATTTTCTGAAAAAATTGATACTATGAAATTGACGTCATTAATTTAGGAGGAATCATTCAATTGTTAAAAGGCACTAGAACCAAAATTGGCAAAAAAATCGATGAGATTGCAGTTGGCGAGAGGGTTCACTTGATAGAAACAATTGAAGACAAAGATTTACTTTTGTACTTGGGTTTGACAAATGACAATAATCCTTTGTATATCCAACACGACTACGCGAAAGAAACAGCTTTCAAAAAACCGATTGTCCCACCGATCATGTTGAATGGGATTGTGACAAGCGCGATTTCCAAGTATTTGCCCGGTCCAGGTTCGCATATTCGGGAGCAAAATTTAATATATTTAGAACCGGTATACCATTATGAAACCATCGAAATTTTATTGGAAGTTCAACATATCGATTATGAAAATAATTTAGTGAATATTCAAATCAATGGGATGAATAAAAACCACCAACATGTCATGCGAGGATTGGTAAAAGTAATGCCTCCAATAAAGTGAACAAATGATTGATTTGAAATGGGGGTTTCAAATCAAATAACAATCATGGAGGAAAAAATGACATCAAACAAGACAATTTTAGTTGTAGAAGATGAAGCATCCATTGCCACTTTGCTGAAATATAATTTGGAACGCGCCGGGTATGAAGTCCTGACAGCAAATGACGGGAAGGAAGGGTTTGAAAAAGCGCTCGATGAATCACCTGATTTGATCCTGTTGGATTTAATGTTGCCCTCGATGGACGGGATGGAAATTTGCAAAGAATTGAGAAGCCTGAAGAAAAATATTCCCATCATTATGTTGACGGCCCGCGGAGATGAATTTGACAAAGTGTTGGGACTGGAGTTGGGGGCGGATGACTATATGACAAAGCCGTTCAGTCCCAGAGAAGTCGTTGCACGGGTCAAAGCGGTTTTACGCCGGTTCCAGTCCGTCCAACCGGAACAGGAAAAGAAGAAGCATTATCAATTTGGAAAACTGGAAGTGTATCCTGAACGCTTTGAGGCTTTCTTAGACAACACGCCCCTTGATTTTACACCGAAGGAATTTGAATTGCTGGTGTATTTGATAGAAAACAAAAACCGGGTCTTAACCCGGGAACAATTGTTAAGCGCCGTATGGAATTACGATTTTGTCGGGGATACCCGGATCGTTGATGTGCATATCAGTCATTTGCGGGATAAGATCGAAGAAAATAGCCGGAAGCCGCGGTTTATCAAAACGATAAGAGGGATCGGTTATAAATTTGAGGAGCCTAAGCTATGAAATCACGAAATAATCGATTGTTTTTCATCTTCATTGCGCTGACTGGTTCTGTAATAGCTGTCCTTGGTATTGTACTGGGTCAGCTATTTCCTTTCTATATGGAAAGTTTTTTTTTAAAAAATGACATTCCTTTCACAGAGCAGCAAATTGAACAGCTCAAATACCAGTTGGCTTTTATTTTGGCGATTTTGCTGGTGTTTTCTTTTTTATTGATTGCTTATATTGCCAACCGGCTAATCAAGGAACTGCTGGATCCGATCGAGGATATTATTCATACTGCACGGGAATTGATCAAAGGAAATTATCGGGCAAGGGCTTATGCAAGCGGCACGGCAACCATAACCGAACTGAGAAAATCCATCAATATGCTTGCGCGCAATCTTCAGGAAATCGAAAAGATGAGAAAAGTGGAAAACGAGCGGCTGAAAACGTTGATTGAAAACATGGGGAGCGCCATTATGATGATTGACAGGGAAGGGACGGTTTCCATCGCCAATGCACAGTTTTTGGACGAATTTCAATTATCCTTGAATGAAGTGAAAGGCAGAAACTTTTTGACCCTTGATTTGCCAAAGGAGTTGGAATTATTTATTGACCATGTGTTTTTGACGGAGCTGCCTTATCGGAAACAGATTGAAATTGAAAGGAATAACGAAAAAATTTATAAACAGGTGTATGGGGCACCCGTGGTCGGCGAGCATGGGCGTTGGCTCGGAATTGTCATTGTCATGCATGATATCACTGAACTGATCCGTTTGGAGCAGATACGGAAAGATTTTGTTGCGAATGTATCCCACGAACTCCGGACACCGATCACTTCGATTAAAGGGTTTTCGGAAACGTTGTTGGATGGGGCATTTGAAGATGAAAAAATGCTGTTATCCTTTTTGGAAATCATATATCAAGAAAGCTACCGTCTCCAAATGTTGATCCAGGATTTATTGGAATTATCAAAAATTGAACAGCACGGTTTTATGGTGCAGTTGGCTCCGACCAGTCTGAAAGATGTGTTGATTCGGGCAGTGGAAGTCACAAGCCCGAAAATGGATGAAAAAAATATGGAATTTGATGTTGATATACAGCGGGATGTGAAAGTGCTCGGCGATGAAAACCGATTGATTCAAATTTTTACAAATTTGATCATGAACAGCATTACCTATTCCCCAAATGATACAGCCATTACTTTGCGCATTAAAGAAGATGAAAAATATGGGATCGTTGAAGTGGAAGATGAAGGGATAGGGATCGAGAAAAGTGAAATCCCACGCATCTTTGAACGGTTTTACCGGGTGGATAAAGCGCGGAGCAGAAATTCCGGCGGTACCGGATTGGGGCTTGCGATTGTGAAGCATTTGGTGGAAGCGCACCGGGGAAAAATCGAAGTGGAAAGCGAAGTGAGCAAAGGAACTTGTATGCGGGTATTTATTCCTCTATACAAAGAAAATTAACAATCTCTTTACAATCATGATACGAAATCTTCATACTCGACGTGTAGAGTTTGAATCGAAACCCCCTTTTCAAATCGTCATTTTGTGATTTGAAAGTTGATCAAAAAAGCCGTCTGTCCAGGCGGCTTTTTTGTTTTTGTGCGCCCGGCATGTACATGAACTATAGGGTGTAAGTCCCGAACCCCGAAGACAGAAGTAGAGGTTAGCTCAACGAAGGGTGTCCGTGGTGACGCGGAATCTGAAGGAAGCTGGAGGCAAAACACCGGTCCGAGGAACACGAACCTCATATAAGGCTAGGTATGATTGAGTGAGTTTGCAAAACAAAACAAAGCTCTTTCTGTCGAAGGTCATATCGAGTAGATGAGGCGGATAGATGGTGTGAAAGTGCATGTACTTACCCGGGGAGGTCTGGCGGATAGGTGAAGTACGCTTCATAACCTACTTAGTGATAAGTAGCTGAACCGTCAGAAGTCAGCAGAGGTCATAGTATTAGTTGGTCTAGAACAACTAAGAAGGACCGAACAATTAAGAGAGAATAGCCCTTGGCATTCAGTGAGTCATGATGAAAACAGAAAACGTAGTACCTCACTTGAGGAAGGAAGCGGTGAATCCCGTGGGGGACCTCTTGGAGGGTGGAGTGACCACTGGCATAAAGAGAACAGCTATTCACGGAAGTTATAAAAACTTGCGTCAATGATCTTAATTGAACCGCCGTATACGGAACCGTACGTACGGTGGTGTGAGAGGACGGGAGTTAATCGCTCCCTCCTACTCGATTGAAGTTTCCTGGGACTAAATGATTTTTTCTATCAATTTTTTTCATTTTTGTGAAACTTTAATGGCAAATGTAACGTAAATTAGCTAACGATTTCTTAAAAGAGAAAGAGAGGGAAAAGAGAATGAGCGTCAAAAGAGCATTGCTGACAACCGGACTAACGATTCTCGCAATTATCGGACTTATTTGCATTTTTACTACTTGGTACACGGTGGATGAATCCGAACAGGCCGTTGTGATTACGTTTGGGCAAGCCACTGAAACTATTACAGATCCGGGTTTGCATTTCAAATTGCCTTGGCCGGTCCAAAAAGTTGAAGTTCTTTCAAAGGAAACGTACAGCCTGCAATTCGGGTATGAAACGACAAAAGACGGTGAAATCATCACGAAAGACAGTGAAACGAAAATGATTACCGGTGATGAAAACATTGTATTGACCGATTTGGTCGTGCAATACAAAATTTCCGATCCGGTGAAATATTTATTCCACTCGGAAAATCCGAAAGAGCTGTTGCACCATGCGACATCGAGCTCCATCCGTTCCATCATCGGAAGTTCAACGATTGATGAAGCATTAACGGATGGAAAATCAGAAATCGAACAAAAAGCGAGGGATTTATTAGTATCCTTAGTGGAAAATTATGATATTGGCGTGTCCATCCTGGCGGTGAAATTGCAGGATGTGGAACTGCCAAATGCGGAAGTTCGAGCCGCCTTCACGGCTGTGACGGATGCCCGTGAAACGAAAAATACAAAAATTAACGAGGCGAGAAAATACGAAAACCAAAAACTCAGTGAGGCCCAAGGGGAAAAAGATGCAATCATTTCCCGGGCCGAAGCGGAAAAAATCTCCCGCATCCAGCAAGCCGAAGGGGATGTGGCTGTTTTCAACAAGCTATACAGCGAATATGTCGGCAATCAAAAAATCACCCGCCAGCGTCTCATTTTGGAAACATTGGAAGAAGTGTTGCCTGGCGCAAAAATTTACATTATGAACGATGATGGGGAAACGTTGAAATATTTGCCGCTGCAGCCACAGCAACCGGCAACCCAAAGCACGGAAGAGAAGAGCAAAGAAGGGGGCGGTAAACAATGAGCAACAACTATTATGACGGAGATTTAGAAAAATTTATCAAAAATCTTTTCGGAAATAAGAACAATAAAGAAAAGAAAAACGTCAAAGAAGCAAAAATCGTCAAAGAAAAGCCGCCGTTCAATCCGAAAAAATACGTGAAAACGGCAATCGTGCTTACCGCGATTGCAGCCGTCATCATTGTATTGCTTTCAAATATTTATATTGTAAAAGAGAATGAATATAGAATTGTCCGCCAATTCGGGGAAGTGGTGAAATATCAGGATAAGCCCGGCCTCTATGTGAAGATTCCGTTTATCCAAAGCGTGACGACATTGCCGAAAAATTTGATGGTCTACAACATGTCGGAAGAGGAAATCAATACGCTCGATAAAAAGCGCATCATCATAGACAACTATGCGGTATGGCGCGTGACGGATCCAAAGGCGTTGATTAAGAATGCAAGATCTTTGGTGAATGCGGAAGCCCGCATGGAAGAGTTCATTTATTCCGTATTGCGTACAGAGCTGGGCCAGATCAATTATGATGAAATCATCAATGATGAAAATTCCGGACGGGGCAGTCTATCGGAAAAAATCACAAATAATGTAAATGAATTATTGAAGAAAGACAATTATGGCATTGAAGTGGTGGACGTTCGCATCCGCCGTACAGACTTGCCGCAGGAAAACGAAGAATCCGTTTATAAGCGGATGATTTCAGACCGGGAATCCATCGCCCAAAAGTATTTATCGGAAGGGGACGCGGAGAAAAACCGGATTGAGGCCAACACCGACCGGCAAGTGCAGGAGTTGATTTCCACAGCCAAAAAAGATGCTGCAATGATTATTGCGGAAGGGGAAGCGGAAGCGGCAAGAATCTATAATGAAGCTTTCTCCAAAGATCCGGAATTCTATCAATTGTATCGCACATTGGAAACTTATAAGAAAACGATTGGCGATGATACAGTCATCATTATTCCGGCGGATTCTCCATATGCAAGAATTTTATCCGGTTATATTGATTAGTAAACTGCTTGAATGATGGAATATGCATGAAATTTTGCGTAAAAGGGCAAAGGGGAAACTTGTGTTTCTTCAATTGCCCTTTTTTTCGCATTTATTAAAAATACTTTGTTGGCAATTATTACAACTTTCTCATCCTATCAACCTCGTTATATAATACTATACAATAATAATATTAGAATCGAGGCGAAAGGATGCAGCGTTTAAATCAATGGATCCAAAATCTGTTGCTTGCATGTATAATGTCTTGCAGTATGACAGGGTTATATTCTTCGACTCCTTACGCATTTTTGAACATAAAGTTGTTCCAAATTCCTGTACTTTTTATCATCATTTTCATCCTTTCCATCTTTGTGGCGGAGGATCTCCGAAACAGTTTTAAAAAAGTGTTCCGTTATGAACAGCGGGAAAATAAACGATCCATCTGGCAAGTGGGTGTCGGGATGATTTTTTATTTTACCCAAGTGGGGATTGTGGAAGTGTTTTTCCGTCCGTGGATGGAACCGGAGTTGGGCGGGATGCCACTGTATCTTGTCATCGCCTTTTTAAACGCTTTCTTATTGACAATCATCTATGAAGAAATTTTTTATGAGGAGAAAATCAATCAGCCTCATTGATACGGGGCTATTTATAAATGTTTGGAAAAAAACACGTATTTGTCGTTTTTCGGCAGATACGTGTTTTATAATGGAATTAACTGTGTAAAAGTAATGGAAGATGATTTTTTCTCTGAAGGAGTGCTAATGAGTGGGAAAAGAAAAATTATTATTGCTAGACGGGAACAGCTTGGCATATAGAGCGTTTTTTGCGTTGCCGCTTTTATCGAATGACAGCGGAATTCATACAAATGCCGTTTACGGCTTTACGACGATGCTTCAAAAAATATTGGAAGAAGAAAAGCCGACGAAGATGCTCGTCGCCTTTGATGCGGGAAAAACGACATTCCGCCATGAAACCTTTGAAGAATATAAAGGCGGCCGCCTGAAAACGCCGCCGGAACTGTCGGAGCAATTCCCTTACTTGCAAAAGCTGATCGACGCATACCGCATTCCAAGATACGAATTGGAATTGTACGAAGCGGACGACATCATCGGAACCCTTGCCCGCCAAGCGGAAGAAAAAGATATCGATGTCATCATCGTCTCAGGGGATAAAGACTTGACGCAGCTGGCGACGGATAAAGTGAAGGTGTATGTGACGCGAAAAGGGATGACGGATATTGAACATTATACGCCGGAACATATTCAGGAAAAATACGGTTTATCCCCTGAACAGATCATCGATATGAAAGGGCTGATGGGGGATGCGTCCGACAATATTCCGGGCGTTCCGGGGATTGGTGAAAAGACCGCCATCAAATTGCTGAAAGAATATGGAACAATCGAAAATTTATATGAACATATCGATCAAATGAAACAGTCCAAGATGAAGGAGAAGCTCATCGAAAACGAAGAACAGGCGAAAATGAGCAAACAATTGGCGACCATCAACACCAATGCGCCAATCGAAATCCGTCTTGAGGATTTGGATTATCCAGGTCCGGATGAGGAAGCGGTGCTTGAAGTTTGGAAAGAGTTGCAGTTTAAATCCCTCCTCGAAAAAACGGATTTCCAAGCGGAAGAAAAGGAAACGGCTGAAATCGATTTTGACATTGTCCGTGACATCGCCGGGGATCTCTTCAGCGATGAAATGGCGGTACATGTGGAACTTGAGAATGAACAATATCATACTTGCAATATTTTAGGATTCGCCTTCACGGACGGAACAAAAACCTTTTTCGTTCCGACGGATGCATTGAAAGAAAATGATATATTGAAGGCTTATTTTGAAGATGGCACGAAGAAAAAATATATGTCGGATTTAAAGGCGGCCCAATGCATTTTGAAACGTCATGGCATCAATTTGCGGGGCGTGGAATTTGATTTCCTGCTTGCTTCTTACATCCTGAATCCTGCCATTTCAGGGGATGATGTGGCGACGCTGGCGAAGGAATTTGGCTACACCGATGTCCGTTCCAATGAAGCGGTATACGGAAAAGGGGCCAAATGGGCATTGCCGGAGGAAAAAGACCTTGCCGAACATGTTTGCCGCAAAGCCCTTGCCATTTGGCATTGCAAAGATCGGGTTACAAAAAAATTGAAGGAAAATGAGCAGTTTGACCTGTACCATGATTTGGAGCTTCCTTTGGCTGTCATTTTAGGGGAAATGGAAAGCCAAGGAATCAAAGTGGATATTTCCACTCTTGAAGAAATGGGGAAAGAATTGCAAGAAAAAATTGCGACGCTGGAAAAGGAAATTTATGAATTGGCGGGAGAAACATTCAATATCAATTCTCCAAAACAGTTAGGCGTTATTTTGTTTGAAAAATTGGGACTGCCGGTCATCAAGAAAACGAAAACAGGTTATTCCACTGCGGCGGATGTGCTTGAGAAACTGAAATACCAACATAAAATCGTCGAATTGATTTTGGAATACCGGACACTGGCGAAATTGAAGTCCACTTATATCGAAGGGTTAATCAAAGAAGTCCACCCGGAAGACGGAAAAGTTCATACCCGCTTTATGCAGGCATTGACGTCGACTGGGCGCCTTTCTTCAACAGATCCGAACTTGCAAAATATTCCGATCCGACTGGAAGAAGGAAGAAAAATCCGAAAGGCTTTTGTTCCTTCCCATGAAGGCTGGCTGCTCTTTGGTGCCGATTACTCCCAAATCGAGCTGCGTGTTCTTGCCCACATGTCCAAAGATAAACATTTGGTGGACGCTTTCAAACAAGGAATGGATATTCATACCCGGACGGCGATGGAAGTGTTCCATGTTTCCAAAGATGAAGTGACGCCAAATATGAGAAGGGCGGCAAAAGCGGTCAACTTCGGCATCATTTATGGAATCAGCGATTATGGACTTTCGCAAAACCTTGATATTTCCAGAAAAGAAGCGGGAGATTTTATAGAAAAATATTTCCAAAGTTTCCCTGGTGTCAAAGAATATATGGACAACATCGTGCAGGAAGCAAAATTGAAAGGATATGTAACAACCATCCTAAACCGCCGCAGATATTTGCCTGATATTACAAGCAAAAACTTCAATTTGAGAAGTTTTGCGGAACGTACGGCAATGAACACGCCGATTCAAGGAAGCGCCGCAGATATTATCAAAAAAGCGATGATTGACATCGATGCGAGATTGAAAGAAGAAGGTCTGCAGGCGAAACTCTTGCTGCAGGTGCATGACGAATTGATTTTTGAAGCGCCGAAAGAGGAAATTGAAAAGTTGGAAAAAATCGTGCCGGAAGTGATGGAAAGCGCCATCACCCTTGATGTACCATTAAAAGTGGATATTTCTTACGGCCCAACCTGGTACGATGCAAAATAATTAAGGAAGTGAATTCATGCCTGAATTACCGGAAGTGGAAGGGGTTGTTCGGGCGCTTTCCCCGAAAATCGAAGGAAAAACGATTGAAAATGTGGTGTTGTCAAAAACGGTTTATGCATCCCACCAACAAGGAAAGCAATGCATTGTCAAAAATATGGAGCCATCGGATTTTGAAAACGAAATGCGCGGCATGACGATCAAAAAGGTGAAACGGCGGGCCAAATATATTTTCTTTGATGTCGAAAAAAATGAACAGCCCTACCTTTTCGTCAATCATCTGGGAATGACCGGCGCCTGGTTCATCGTCGGCCAGGAGAATGAAATTTTGGAAGAAAAATTTCGCAACCATATTCACGCAAAGTTTTCATTATCCACTGGCGAGAAGCTCATCTTTTCCGATATACGCAGATTTGGTGAAATGCGGTTGTTAAAAACCATGGATGAGCATCCGCCGCTGCTATTAATGGCTCCGGAACCCTTTGAGGAACTTGCCTTGAATTACTTTTTGGAAAAATGTGAGCTTACGAAATATAAAAATAAGCCGATCAAGGAAGTCATTATGGATGGACAAGTGATTTCCGGCTGCGGCAATATTTATGCAACGGAAGCCCTTTTCCGGGTCGGCATCCATCCCGCAAGAAAGACGGGAAGAGTCAGCAAAAAGCGGAAAATCGAATTGTTTGAAGCCGTTCAAAAGGTATTGTTGGAAAGCATCGAAATGGGCGGTTCGACGATTTCCGATTATCGAAACATCAATGGAGAAGCCGGCGGGATGCAGCATCGTTTGAAAATGTATGGCAAAAAGGTTTGTCCAAACTGTTCTTCAAAAACAAAATCGATGACGATTGCCGGAAGAACGAGCGTTTATTGTCCAAAATGTCAACATTAGAAAGGTGTTTGCTATGATCATTGGTTTAACAGGAAGTATTGCAAGCGGAAAAAGTACCGTAAGTAATATGTTAAAAGAATATGGATTTCCAATCGTTGATGCGGATGTGGTGGCCCGGCAAGTGGTGGAACCAGGCAGCGAAACATTGAAAAAAATTGCAGAAGCCTTTGGGGAAGAAGTTTTGACGGAGAATGGGGAACTGGACCGGAAAAAATTAGGTTCCATTATTTTCAATGATGAAGAGAAACGGCAACTGTTGAATAGCATCATTCATCCGGCCATCCGGAAAGAAATGCTCCGTCAGCGGGATGAGTATCTTGAAAAAGGCGAAAAAACGGTGATTATGGATATTCCATTACTATTTGAAAGCAAGCTTCAACATTTTGTGGATAAAATTTTGGTCGTGTCCGTATCGGAAGATGTGCAATTGGAAAGATTAATGAAAAGAAATCAATTGACAGAAGAAGAGGCAAAAGCCCGCATACAGTCCCAATTGCCTTTGTCGGTGAAAGAGCAAGGGGCGGATGCGGTCATTAATAATAACGGTTCAATCGAGGAAACGCGGAAACAACTGGAGCAAATTTTAAAAGATTGGGACGTTCTTTAGCTGATTATTGAAAAAATATGCTCGTGATGTCAAAAAATTTTCAAGATTTTTGGAATGATTCTTGTTGAATTTAGCTGTTCGAATATGGAATATTGGTATAGGGTTTCTCCCCAAGTTTCGCAGTATGCTTCAACGGAGCCGATTTTTTTCATTATTTTGAAAATAATATTTTTTTTAATCTTATAATTGTTGGTACACGATTATTAATAATGTGCTATACTAATTGAGAAAAAGTAAACATAATTGAAGTAAAATAGGAGGCTTATATATAATGACAGTTTCTATTGCAATAAACGGCTTTGGTCGAATTGGCCGTATGGTGTTCCGACAAGCAATTGTTCAAGACGATTTAAATATAGTGGCAGTCAATGCGAGCTATCCTGCCAAAACATTGGCACATATGGTGAAATATGATACAATTCATGGTCATTTCGATGGTACAGTGGAATATGAAGAAGATGCATTGATTGTAAATGGCAAGCGTGTGCAATTAGTGGCTGAACGCGATCCTGCAAAATTGCCTTGGAAAGAGCTTGGTGTAGACGTTGTAATTGAAGCGACAGGTAAATTTAACGATCGTGAAAAAGCGGCCCTTCACTTGGAAGCGGGAGCGAAAAAAGTGATTTTAACAGCGCCAGGGAAAAACGAAGATGTCACAATTGTGGTTGGTGTGAACGAAGACGCTTTAGATTTATCCAAACACGATATCATTTCAAATGCTTCTTGTACAACAAACTGCTTGGCTCCGGTTGTCAAAGTGTTGCATGAACAATTTGGAATTGAAAACGGTTTAATGACAACTGTTCACGCATATACAAACGATCAGAAAAACTTAGATAACATGCACAAAGATTTACGCCGTGCCCGCGCCTGCGGTCAAAGCATCATCCCGACAACAACTGGTGCGGCAAAAGCATTGGGCAAAGTAATTCCGGAATTGCAAGGAAAAATCCATGGTTTAGCCCTTCGTGTACCAACGCCAAACGTTTCTTTGGTGGACTTGGTTGTCGATTTGAAACAAGATGTAACGGCTGAGCAAGTAAATGAAGCCTTCAAAAAAGCCAGCGAAGGTCCGTTGAAAGGCATTTTGAATTACTGTGAAGAACCTCTTGTATCGGTAGATTTCAATACTACAACTTATTCATCAACAATTGATGCACAGTTAACAATGGTAATGGGTACAAGAAAAGTGAAAGTGATGGCTTGGTACGACAATGAATGGGGTTATTCTGCACGCGTTGTGGATTTGACTAGAAAAGTTGTCAAAGCATTGGAAACAGTAACAGCATAATATTATGTTTGGATCAGTGTAGACATTGTCTTCCGGACTTTGTCTACACTTTTTATTTTTTGCCCCCATATTATGGATGACTTGTCAAAACAAAATATTAGCAAAGCTGTTAATGAAATTCGGAATAAATCATCTCGATTTTTGGATGAAAGTATATTAAAATGATAGCCTATCTGATTGTTATCAAGTCACGTATATGGGAAAAGTGTCACATTCTTTGTTATCTGTTATAATATTCATTAAGAAACTAGACAGGGAGAATTAAAATTATGAGATGTCCAAGTTGTCACCATAACGGAACGCGTGTGGTAGATTCCAGACCCGTTGATGATAATAAAGAGATTCGTAGACGCAGGGAATGCGAATCTTGCGGTTACCGATTCACCACTTTTGAAAAAGTGGAGGAAACACCTTTGATTGTCGTAAAAAAAGATGGTTCCAGGGAAGAGTTCAGCCGTGAAAAAGTGTTGAGAGGATTGATCCGCGCCTGCGAAAAGCGCCCTGTGCCATTGGAACAACTTGAACAAATCGTTTATGATATCGAAAAAGAATTGAGAAGGATTGGAAATTCGGAAGTGAGTTCCGTGGATGTCGGCGAAATGGTCATGGACGAGCTTGCGAAAGTGGATGAAGTGGCCTATGTCCGTTTCGCTTCCGTTTACCGCCAATTTAAAGATATCAACGTATTTATGGATGAATTGACGGAATTGTTGAATCGCCAGTCCAAAAAGTGATAACGGGGGGAAGAATATATGGTTTACTTGTATAAAGAGTTGCAGCCCAAGGATTCTTTTGATATCCTTCTCCCTTCTTCTCTCTCTTCACATGACCGGCAGCTGTTGACCCTTTTTTATCAGCCCCTTACCGGTCCGGAGCCAATCAGTTTGTATTTGACTTTATGGGCGGAAGGGGAAGATCCTCACAGGGGATTATTAAACCACTACTACTTGATGAATGTGCTGAATATGCCGATCATGAAAGTGTTTCAAGCACGGATTTCCCTTGAAGCGATCGGACTCTTGAAGACATACCGGAAAGATGAAGGGGAAAATCGTTCGTTCATTTATGAATTGGCGCGCCCTTTGGATGCGGAACTATTTTTCCAAGACCCGCTTTTATCGATGTTTTTATTCAGCAGAATTGGCGAACAGGCTTACCGCAAACTGCGCAAACGGTTCATTAAGCGGATTGACAAGGACGCTTTCAAAGAGGTTTCAAGAACGTTTACAGATGTGTTCAAGCCGATTGATACGAATGTACCCCAGGAATTTATCGAGCCCGAGCTGAAATCCAACCAAATGAATTATCCTTTTTATTATGAACGGTTTGACTTCGATTTATTGCAAGCCGGATTATCGGAACAATTGATCCCTTCCCGCGTGTTTACGCCGGAAGTGAAGGAATGGATTGCAAAGCTTGCTTTCCTCTATCAGCTATCCCCGTTGGATATGCAAAAAATTGTGATATTGGCCATTGATGATGAAATGAACATTTCATTGGAAAGATTGAAGAAGGCGGCTGCCGATTATTATAAATTGACCATTTCCAAGGAAGTGCCGAAATTTGAAAAAAACTTTGAGTCGAAGCCGCAGGATGAACCGAATCAGTCGCTGACGAAAGAGCAGGAGCTGATCCATTATCTTGAGACGACTCCGCCGATTCAAGTGTTGCGGGATATCAATAACGGAAAAGAACCGTTGCCGTCTTCCGTCGAACTGGCTGAAGATTTAATCATGAAGCACGGCATGCCTATCGGGGTCGTCAATGTATTGCTCGAATATGTGATGCTCACTTTAGATATGAAATTGCCCCGCAAATATGTCGAACGGATCGCGGACCACTGGATGCGGAAAAATGTACGGACGGCGAAAGAAGCAATGGAACTTGCCCGCACGGAACGGGACCAATATATGCAATGGAAGCTTGAAAGCGAAGCGAAAAAATCCGCTTCATCAAACTACAAGAAACAGCCTTATAAAAATATAAGGGAAGAAAAGATTCCGGAATGGTTTTATAAACGGAATGAACCAAAGAAAGAGGAAAAAAAGGCATCAAACATCAATTTTGAAGAAGAGCGCAGAAAAATATTGCAAAAACTTGGAGTTGTAGACGGGTAGGTGACGAACAATCGAATCGATCAAAAAAGCTTTAGAAAAATTTCAAATTCCTTCCTTTCAAGAAAGGTATAATGCCATCCGCAATCAAATTTTGGAGCATCCGGATGTTCAAAAATTCTTGGCGGAACATGACGATGTGGTCAATAAAGAGATGGTGGAGCGCAGTTTGGCCAAACTGTATGAATATATCAGCCAATCCAGCGAATGTTGCAATTGCGGTTCTACGGAACAATGCACCAATTATTTAAAGGGATTTATTCCCAAATTGTACATTTCCCAAAATATGATTGATGTCGAGTATGAGCGCTGTAAGCAAAAGATTATTGAAGACGAGCGTAGAGAAATCGAATCGATGATTTCAAGCATGTATATGCCGAAAGACGTATTATCTGCCACATTGCAAGATTTATTGATTGACGATGAATCACGGGTAATTATTGCCAATTATGCCGCTGATTTCATCAATCATTACAAAAAGACAGGGGAATTGCCGAAAAAAGGATTTTATTTATATGGCGAATTCGGCGTTGGGAAATCCTTCGTATTGGGGGCCATCGCCAACGAGCTTGCCAGTTTGAGAGTTCCTTCTGTTCTCGTTTTTGTTCCGGAATTTTTGAGGGAGTTGAAGAATTCCATCCAGAATCAAACCCTCCAGGAAAAAATCGATTTTGTAAAGCAGGCTCCTGTACTGATGCTTGATGATATTGGTTCGGAGTCTTTATCCAGCTGGGCGAGGGATGAAATTTTAGGTCCCATTTTGCATTATCGGATGAGTGAACAGCTCCCAACCTTTATTACTTCCAATTTTAATTATAAACAATTGGAACTCCACCTGGCTGAGACTTCCCGCGGTGAGGTCGATGTCGTGAAAGCCGCCAGAATTATGGAGCGGATCAAAGCGGTGACGATTCCGATTGAAATGACTGGCGAAAACCGGAGACAATCCGAATGAAAGTCCATTTCGACAGTTGCATTTCGAATAAAGTCAGCGTATACTTTGATTGTGATAAATATTTCAGTGGCAGTGAAGAGGACATGAAGTTTGTGAAACGGCTTATAGAGAGGGAAACCTAGGCTGGAAGTTTCCTAGTACGACGCAACACTTTACTACCTCGGAGCTTCGGCGGGGAACAATCCGCTGACGGCTATCGGTACGTTACACCGACCCAGAGCTTCGTCTGAAATTGCTTTGATTTCGGAAGGAAGAAGGGTGGAACCACGAGCGATCGCGTCGTCCCTTTATCGGGATGGCGTTTTTTATTTGTGTCGTTCAACTATTTGAATTTGGATTCCAGCAAATGTAAAACATAATTTGAACGAATCAAACTACAGTAAAGGAGAATGAATATGGCTGAAGTGATTCAATTAACTTTTCCGGATGGTGCAGTAAAGGAGTTTTCCAAAGGCACAACGACTGAAGAAGTCGCAGCGTCCATCAGCCCGGGATTGCGCAAAAAAGCGTTGGCAGGGAAGGTCAATGGCAAATTGTTGGATTTAAAAACACCAATTGAAGAAGACGGTGCAATTGAAATCGTAACACCGGATCATGAAGATGCCCTTGACATTTTGCGCCATTCAACTGCCCACTTGACAGCGCAAGCGGTGAAACGTTTATTCCCTGGGGCGAAACTGGGGATTGGCCCTGTGATTGAAGGCGGATTCTATTATGACATCGATTCACCGACACCAATTACAGCGGAAGATCTTCCAAAAATCGAAAAAGAAATGAAAAAAATCATTTCAGAAAACCTTGAAATCATCCGCAAAAACGTCACTCGCGAAGAAGCTCGCCGCATTTACGAAGAAATTGGCGATGAATATAAATTAGAACTTTTGGATGCGATTCCGGAAGGGGAGCAAGTATCCATCTATTACCAAGGTGAATTTTTTGATCTTTGCCGTGGCGTACATGTTCCTTCCACTGGAAAATTAAAAGAATTCAAATTGCTTTCATTGGCAGGAGCTTATTGGCGTGGAGACTCCAACAACAAAATGCTTCAACGCATTTACGGTACAGCCTTCTTTACAAAAGAAGATTTGCAAAATCACTTAAAAATGCTGGAAGAAGCGAGAGAACGCGACCACCGCAAACTGGGGAAAGAGTTGGAACTGTTCACTTTATCCCCAACAGTGGGACAAGGTTTGCCGCTTTGGCTTCCAAACGGCGCCACTATCCGCCGCATTATCGAGCGCTATATTGTAGATAAAGAAATCAGCTTAGGATATAAACACGTTTACACACCAGTGTTAGGTTCAAAACGTTTATATGAAACTTCCGGCCACTGGGAGCACTATTCTGAAGACATGTTCCCGCCGATGGAAATGGATAATGAAACATTGGTGCTTCGTCCGATGAACTGTCCACACCATATGATGGTTTATAAAAGCGGCATGCACTCATACCGCGAGTTGCCAATCCGGATTGCCGAACTTGGCATGATGCACCGCTATGAAGCGTCCGGCGGTTTATCCGGCTTGCAGCGCGTGCGCGGCATGACTTTGAACGATGCCCATATTTTCGTTCGTCCGGACCAAATCAAAGATGAATTTAAACGGGTATTAAACTTGATTCTTGAAGTGTATAAAGACTTCGATATCAAAGATTATCGATTCCGTTTATCTTACCGGGACCCAGAAGATACAGAAAAATATTATGATGATGATGAAATGTGGGAACGCGCACAAAGCATGTTAAAAGAAGCGATGGATGATTTAGGACTAGAATATTTTGAAGCGGAAGGCGAAGCTGCTTTCTATGGTCCAAAACTTGACGTGCAAGTAAAAACAGCCATCGGCAAAGAAGAAACTCTATCTACTGTGCAGCTTGACTTCCTGCTTCCGGAACGCTTTGATTTAACATACATCGGCGAAGACGGGGAAAAACATCGTCCGGTTGTTATTCACCGCGGTGTCGTATCCACAATGGAACGCTTTGTTGCCTTTTTGATCGAAGAATACAAAGGGGCATTCCCAACATGGTTGGCGCCTGTTCAAGCGGTCGTGATCCCTGTATCCAACGAAGTGCATTTCGATTATGCAAAACAGGTGGAAGAAGAACTTCGCAAAGCGGGAATCCGTGTAGAACTTGATGTGCGTGAAGAAAAATTGGGTTATAAAATCCGTGAAGCGCAAATGAAGAAAATCCCGTACATGTTGGTATTGGGCGATAAAGAAGTGGAAGCCAATACGGTCAATGTCCGCCGTTACAGCTCCAAAGATTCAGAAACGGTGCCATTCGGACAATTCCTTGAAGACATCAAAAAGGATGCAAGAGTGTAAATTTCATTTTATTGGAACAGAGGATGCCCGTCAGCTGCTGTTTGGGCATCCTCTGTATCCAATTTGATTGATGTATGTCAGATATAAAAATAAAAAACTTGACATCTTAATAACAGGATGTTACGATAACAAAGGTTAAGAATACAAGATTGTGGTTGAAAGTAGAGGCTGCCCGCTTCTCACCTGTTCGACGCATCGAGCAGTTGACAGGTTCGAATCATCATGGAAAAATGAATACGCTCTTTTTTGCGTATTTTACGGCGGGCGGACATCTTCTGAAATGTCCGTCTTTTTTTATGGACATAACAGAACAACAGCAACGTTCAACCGGGATTTTCAACCGTGTATTCGCGACATAACCTTGGAGGTGGATTTTTATTAGCAAAGACATGTACGTAAACGAAGGGATACGTGCACGTGAACTTCGTGTAATTGATCAAAACGGTGAACAAGTAGGAATTATATCCCGTAACGAAGCGTTGGAAATGGCTGCTCGTGTAAACTTGGATCTAGTCCTCGTAGCACCGCAAGCGAAGCCACCTGTTGCTCGTATTATGGACTACGGCAAATATAAATTTGAGCAGCAAAAGAAAGAGCGCGAAATTCGTAAAAATCAGAAAGTCATTCATATGAAAGAGGTTCGTTTGAGCCCAACGATTGACGAACATGATTTCCAAACGAAACTTCGAAACGCAATCAAATTCCTTCAAAAGGGAGATAAAGTAAAATGTACATTGCGTTTCAAAGGACGTGCGATTACGCATACAGATATTGGACAACGGGTATTGGATCGTTTTGCTGAAGAATGTGCCGAATATGCAACGGTAGAACAAAAACCTAAATTGGAAGGCCGGAGCATGTTCTTAATTCTGGCCCCAAAAAGCGAAAAATAATGATTACGAAATAAGGTTTAGGAGGAACTACTATGCCAAAAATGAAAACTCACCGTGGCGCTGCTAAGCGTTTCAAAAGAACAGGTACAGGTAAATTTAAATTTGACCGTGCTTACGGAAGCCACTTATTTGCAAACAAAACAACAAAACAAAAACGCCAACTTCGCAAAGCGAAAGTGATGACATCAGGCGACTACAAACGCATCAAAACATTACTTGCATACAAAAAATAATGGAATTTTGAACGGATTATAAAATTTTCGAAAGAATAGCAGGAGGTAATTTCTATGCCACGCGTAAAAGGTGGAACAGTAACGCGCAGACGTCGTAAAAAAGTTTTAAAATTAGCAAAAGGTTATTTCGGTTCAAAACATACTTTATATAGAACAGCAAACCAAGCGGTAATGAAATCCGGTTTATATGCTTACCGTGACCGCCGTCAGAAAAAACGTGATTTCCGTAAATTATGGATTACACGTATCAATGCGGCAGCTCGCCAAAACGGTCTTTCTTACAGCCGCTTAATGTACGGTTTAAAACAAGCTGGTATCGAAGTGAACCGCAAAATGTTGGCTGATTTAGCGGTGAACGATGCGCAAGCTTTCGCTCAACTTGCGGAAGAAGCAAAAAAAGCAATCGCAAAATAATCATTGAAACAACTTAAAAGGCTGATAGGAGTTCCTATCAGCTTTTTTCTTTTAAGGAGAAGGAAAATGAATGAAATCATTGCTGTGTACATAATCATCGTATCTGCGATTTGTTTTGCATTGATGGGAATTGATAAATCGAGGGCAAAACATGGGAAATGGCGGATTTCCGAAAAAACATTATTATCGGTGGCAATCATTGGCGGCGCTTGCGGTGGATTGATCGCAATGGTTTTATTCCGCCATAAAACGAGACATGCCATCTTTGCCTTTGGACTGCCATTGCTTGCTGCATTGCAAATTTTCTTCCTAATCTATCTCTATAAGTGAATTAGACAATACACTTTCACCAACGTTCAAGCGGCTTATGCTCTAAAATATTGTTCATAGAGCATAAGCCGCTTGAAGTCAATGCAGGAGCTTTTTTCAGAACGGATGGGCAGTTTATTCCTCTTCTTCCTTCATCAATTTTTCAATAGGATTTTTCCAATTGATTTTCGCTTTCGGATAATTCATTAAAATTTCTTTCTCCAAAAATTTGAAATCTTCTTTTGTCAAACCTTGGAGCTTTGCCGGATCATGCACCCAGACAAAAATGGATACCACTTCAAAGGCGTCATCGGTTGTCCCCAAATATTTTTCCCCTTCAAACAAAGCGCCTTTATAAGAAATAAAGAAGTTTTTTCTCACATTTTTTACATCATCATAAAAGTAGTATTGTCCCTTTTCATAGGCTTCATCCAATTTTCTTTTCGGATCTGTCAAATAGCGAAAAGCTTTATAAAATAAATAAATAATGACGATAAAGACAATAATACGCAAAAGAAGCGCCATAAAAAGTTCCCCCTTGTATAAAAGGTATCATATCCTATACGATTAAGGTAGAAAATTAGTTTCATTTTTTATAGAAAATGAGGGATAATATTCATGGAATTTCAAGAACTGTTTAACATGCAAGCACAATTGGATTCGTTTATTCAACAGAACCAGCACATCGACCGGGATGTATTTCTGGAAAAAGGGTTGGCGTTAACGATAGAACTTGCGGAGTTGGCAAATGAAACCCGCTGTTTTAAATATTGGAGCACAAAAGGTCCTTCCGAACGGGAAGTGTTGTTGGAAGAATTCGTGGATTCCATCCATTTTCTTCTTTCCTTAGGAAATGAAAAAGGATACCGGTTGAATGCGTGGCCGGAAATGAAGAAAAAGGAAAACCTGACGACATGGTTTTTGAAAACGCAAGAGGCGATTTTGTCGTTTATTCACGATCCGTCTGAGGATCATTATTTGAAAGTATGGGAATATTACAGTGTGCTCGCTTATAATTTAGGTTTTACATTGGATGATATCATTCAGGCATACATTGAGAAAAATGAGAAAAATTACGAGCGGCAACGCAATGGATATTAAGGAGGATCAATAAAAATGGATGAAACATTGCAAATGCTAAAGGATTTGACAGACGCAAACGGCATCGCAGGAAACGAGAAAGCGCCGAGAGAGGTCATGAAAAAATATATCGAGCCTTTTGCGGATAAAATCGAGTATGACAATTTGGGAAGTTTGATTGCGGAAAAACGGGGCGATGAAAAGGGTCCGAAAATTATGATTGCCGGCCACTTGGATGAAGTGGGTTTCATGGTGACACAAATTGATGACAAAGGCTTCATTAAATTCCAAACGGTCGGCGGTTGGTGGGCACACGTCATGCTTTCACAGCGGGTGACGATCACGACCCGTTCAGGTGAGGAAATCATCGGTGTCATCGGTTCAAAACCGCCTCATATTTTGCCGCAGGAACAACGCAAAAAAACCGTTGATATCAAAGATATGTTCATCGATGTGGGCGCCACTTCCAAAGAAGAGGCGGAAAGTTGGGGAATCCGCCCTAGTGATATGATTACGCCATATTTTGAATTCAATGTGATGAAAAATGAAAAAATGCTTCTTGCAAAAGCGTGGGACAACCGCATTGGCTGCGCCATTGCCATCGAAGTGTTGAAGCGGTTGAAAAACGAAAATCATCCAAACATTGTCTATGGTGTCGGCAATGTGCAAGAGGAAGTAGGATTAAGAGGTGCGAAAACGTCCACATTCAAAATTCAACCGGACATCGGTTTTGCGGTGGATGTAGGCATTGCAGGAGATACACCGGGCATCACTCCGAAAGAAGCGATGTCAAAACTTGGAGCAGGTCCGCAAATCATCATTTACGATGCTTCCATGGTTTCCCATAAAGGGCTTCGCGATTTCGTCATCGATGTGGCGGAAGAAAACAACATTCCGTATCAATTTGACGCGATGCCAGGCGGAGGAACAGATGCCGGTTCCATGCATTTGACAGGAAACGGTGTGCCAACCCTATCCATCACCATTGCTACCCGTTATATTCATTCCCATGCATCCATCCTGCATCGGGACGACTTTGAAAATGCGGTGAAATTGATGGTGGAAGTGGTGAAGCGGCTCGATTGGGATGCGGTGAATAAAATCAAGTATGAATGAGAGGGCTGAGTCCCTCTTTTTTTATTGCCAAAGTTATCTTTATGCAAACAATCTATCATTTTTGCCGAAAAGAATAGTAAAATGTTACGAATATTTATAACGGATGATTCATTAGATTTAAAATATAGGTGCATTTTTATTCATCGTTTTTGAATATTATTTTTAAATTTTTAATGCGAAAAAAATAATAAAAATACACTTGATTTTATAAATATACAATTGTATAATGGGTACATCTAACAAAGAAGGAGCGGAAATTCATTGATGAAATTGTTGGAAGAAGTGCAGCTAAAGCCCGTTTCAAGTTTAAAGGGCAAAGATTTGTTAACGCTGCTTGATTATACAAGTGAAGAAGTGCAAGAGTTGCTTAGCCTTGCAACAAAAATGAAAAAAGTAACGAAAAATGGCAAATGTCCAAAACTTTTAGATGGAAAAGTGCTTGGAATGATTTTCGAGAAAAACTCCACACGTACACGCATTTCCTTTGAAGTGGGGATGCATCAATTAGGCGGAAAAGCGATTTTCCTGCATGCAAGAGATATGCAGCTTGGCCGCGGTGAACCGATTTCAGATACAGGTCTTGTTTTATCCGGTTATTTAGATGGAGTTATGATCCGCGCCAATTCACATAAAATGGTAGAGGAATTAGCAGAGTATGCAACCATTCCAGTGATTAATGGATTAACAGATTTATATCATCCATGCCAAGCGTTGGCCGATCTTGAAACGATCATTGAAAATAAAGGAACATTTAAAGGATTAAAAACAGCTTATGTCGGCGATGGAAACAATGTTGCCCATTCACTTGTCGTGGCGGCTGCCCACGTTGGAATGGATATTGCGGTAGCCACTCCGAAAGGTTATGAGCCGGATGCTGAAATCATGAAAAAGGCTCAGGCGATTGCGGAGAAGAACGGCAGCACCATCACGATCACTAATGATCCGATAGAAGCTGTGAAAGACGCGGATGTAGTGTATACAGACGTATGGACTAGCATGGGTCAAGAAGAGGAAGCGGCTCAACGCTTAAAAGACTTCCAAGGCTATCAAATTAACGATGAATTGGTGGCTCATGCAAAACCTGATTTCATGTTCTTGCATTGCTTGCCAGCCCATCGTGAAGAAGAAGTGGCAACATCCGTAATCGACGGTCCAAACTCATACGTCTTCGAGCAAGCGGAAAACCGACTTCATGCACAGAAAGCAGTGCTTCTATCATTACTTGCATAATTAATGAGTAAGGACATCTAATATGCTCTGCCCCGAAAGCGTAAGCGGCAGGGGCAAGCGGAAAACCGACTTCATGCACAGAAAGCAGTGCTATTATCTTTACTTGCATAATGAAGTAAAAAAGGAAAATATATATGCTCTGCCCCGAAAGCGAAGCGATAGGGGAAAGCGCAAAAGGCCTTTTTACAGGCATAGGTGAATTAAGTTTATATTCGATGCCGAGTTCAGGGTGGAATGAAGCATCGCTCATAATATAAAATCAAGGCAATCCAGGAGGCGCTGGATTGCCTTTTTTCATGCATGCCATTTTCATTTTTTCTTTAATTGGACTAACTGATAGACAACTGAATTAGTTCTCAAATCCTTCGTGCAAATATGGCCATAGTCTTTTGAATAATAATATTGGAAGCCGTCGGAACTGACAATTTCCATTAAATGATTAAAAGTGCCTGCAGGGGTCGTTACGGTTTCGGACATGCTTGTCACCGCATAGGTTACCGGTTTAAGCCCTTTCTTCATGGAAAATGACCAGCTTGTCCCGAGTTTTACGGGATATGGGATATGAAAGTCCGTCAATATTTCATCATTTGCCAGGAACCCTTTAAAAGTGAAACCGTCCTTGCCAATGCTGTTCACATATTGGATCCCCTGATTGTAATCATCGGAAACATACCACCAATCCCCTTGGACGTCCGATGACAAATATGTGAAGTATTCCCGGCTCGTATAACCTTCATACAATTCATATATGTATTGATAATTTTTATTGTAGCCAAACCCGCTTTTTACCGGTATAAAATCCGGTTCAAGAACACGGGACATGAAAGTGGAAAAATGGGCACGGGTAAGTGGTTGGGAAGGTTTAAAGGTGCCATCTTCGTATCCCGTTGTAATGTTATTGGCCGAAAGAGCGGCTATCGCTTGATAATGTTTATGGTTTTTCGGTACATCTTTAAATTGTTGGTTGCTGGAGCCTTTGAGAGAAAAGGCATTCACTAAAACTTGGGCCATTTCGCCGCGTGTGATGGGCTCAAATGGTCTGAAGTTCGTTCCTTTTGGGAAAATGCCTTCATCGACTGCCGCAGCAATCGCTTTGTACGTTTCCTGATCGACTTTCGTCAAATCCTTGAATCCCGGATTAGGCCGGTTGTTCAGATCCAGTTGCAAAGCTCTTGAAATCATTAATGCAACTTGGGAATTTGTCACGTTGTTTGAAGGCTTGAAAGTTTTGTCTGAATACCCCTTAATAATCCCTGTTTCCGCCAAAAAATTGATTTCCACCGCCGATGGATGGCTATCAGGCACATCCGTGAAAGTGGCGGCTTGTGCCACATTTCCTTTCATGAAAAAAAAAAAAAAAACAGATGAGCATACTATTGAACAAAACACGTTTCCAATTGAACGTTCTTCCCATTTTCTTTCCCTCCTTTAATCCTTTTCTTAGATGCGCAAATGGTGAACTTTTGCGGTTTCCATATTTGTAGTATAAACTTTCTCATTTTTTTGGTAAATGACGAAAAAGTTTCATTCCGTTATGATATAGATATAGAAATTACATGGTTTGTAAGTATATTCCACCATTTTGAGTGAACAGTGGGGTGTGAGTATGGGGGATTTGTTGATTGATTTACTTCATGAAAAATCCGTATTGTTGAAAAAAATAAAGGAAGAAAAATGGCAGGCCATCAGCGGCGTTCATATCACCCATTCGGAGTTTTCCATTTTGGAGAAGGTGTACAAGAATCAACCGTTGATTTCCCATGTGGCGAAACAGGTTCCGTTTACAAGACAAGCAGTTCATAAATTTATCAAGCAATTGGAAGAAAAGGGATTGGTGGAAACAAAAAAATTCAATTTGCGGGATAAATCCATTGAACTGACCAAATTGGGGGAGGCGTGTTTTGAAAAACATCTCGCCTTGAAAAAAGAATTGGAAAATATGATCGAAGAAGAAATTGGGGAAATGAATGTAAAAAGGATCAAGGAAATCTTAAAGATGGAATGGGGAATATAAAAAGGGCTTGGAGAACGTTCTCCAGCCCTTAATGTTGAAACACTTTTGATAATGTTTCCGTAAATTTCGATTGTTCTTCTTCACTTGTATTTTGCCACCACTTTTCCAAAAAGACGCCAAGTCCTGGAAGAAGATGTTCATCGCCTCGGGCAATGGCATCTTGGATCGTTTCCCGGAATTCTTCCGGACTGTCCCCTTTGACATTGGAAGTAATGGCTGCTCTGATTTGAAAGTCCATACCATTCGCCTCCTCGAGTAGTAGTTTGTTTCCACTCGAAGAAATTATGCGCTGATTTTCTCAAAAACTTTCATCCGCTTATGCCAATTGCAACATGCGGTCCAACGCCAACAAGGCTTCTTTTGTCGTTTCAGGATCCACTTTGATGACATTTCCCTGTTCGCCATTGACGATGATTTCCAAAGCCCAAAGAAGATGCGGCAAGTCTATCCGGTTCATTGTCAAACATGGGCACATGTTTTCATTCAGGCAAATAATGTGTTTGTCCGGATGTTCCGCAATGATGCGTTTCACCAGGTTCATCTCAGTTCCAATGGCCCAGCTTGAGCCGGATGGAGCATTTTTGATTGTCTCCACAATATATTTTGTGGAACCGGAAAGGTCTGCCGCCTGCACCACTTCAAAGGAGCATTCAGGATGGACAATCACTTTCATATCCGGATAGTTTTCCCGGACTTCCCGGACATTTTCCACCGTAAATCCCTGGTGGACGGAGCAATAGCCATCCCATAAAATGACTTTAATGTCTTGCACATTTCCTTCATATTTCAGTTCGCCGGAAATGGGATTCCACACGGCCATCTGCTCCAGTGGAATGCCCAAATCATAGGCGGTATTTCTCCCCAAATGCTGATCCGGCAAGAAGAAAAGCCGTTCTTTTTGTGTAAAAGACCATTCCACCATTTTTTTGGCATTGGACGATGTGACGCAAGCACCGCCATTGCGGCCGGTAAATGCTTTAATGGCAGCCGTTGAGTTGACGTAGGTTAAAGGAATGATGGTATCTCCGAAAATGGATGTCAGCTTTTCCCAAGCTTCTTCCGTTTGGTAAATATTGGCCATATCCGCCATGGAACAGCCGGCCCGCATATCCGGCAAGTAAACAATTTGCTCGTCCGTCGTTAACATGTCTGCGGTTTCCGCCATAAAGTGCACGCCGCAAAAGACAATATGTTTTGCCTGTTTATTTTTCGCCGCGGCTTGAGCCAATTGCAAGGAGTCTCCCGTTGCATCGGCGAATTGAATCACTTCATCTTTTTGATAATGGTGCGCAGGAAGAAATAATTCACTGCCCAATTGTTCCTTGATTTCCCGAACCCGATGCTCCATTTCCTCACGGGACATGTGACGATATTTTTCAGGTAACATACCGAATGTCGGAATTGTACAGATTGATGCCATTATTCAACGTCCTTTCTTTTCACTAATGCGCTGATATCAAAAGCTTTTACCGAATGGGTAAGGGAACCGAGGGAAATCCATTCCACGCCGGATTCCGCATAGCTTCGCAAGTTGTCCAACGTAATGCCGCCGGAAGCTTCCGTTGAAATATGCCGTGGTACAAGCGGAAGCCATGCCTTGATTTCTTCAGGGGTGCGATTATCGAACATGATGATGTCGGCACCGGCTTCAATGGCTTCAAGCAATTGTTCCTTCGTTTCAATTTCCACTTCGATTTTCACCGTATGGCCAATCCGCGATTTTGCCAGCTGGACCGCTTTGGTGATGCTCCCGGCGAGCGCGATATGATTGTCCTTCAGCATGATGCAATCATATAATCCGCTGCGATGGTTATAGGCACCGCCAGTCCGTACAGCGTATTTGTCCAGCATGCGGAGGCCTGGCACCGTCTTTCGGGTGTCACAGATTTTCGCGTTGGTTCCTTTCGTTAATTCAACGGCTTTTCTTGCGTTTGTTGCGATGCCGCTCATCCGTTGAATTAAATTTAAAATGACCCGTTCACCGCTCAAGAGGCTGCGCATTGAACCTTCGATGACCGCGATCCGATCACCTTTCTGAAGTTCGTCGCCATCCTCTTTCAGCAAGGTAATTTGAAGGGTTGGGTCGAGCACTTTGAAACCGGTTTGAATCACTTCCGCACCGCAAAAGACGCCTTCTTCCTTTGCGTAAAATGTAAATGAACCTTGATCTTTGGGTGAAAAAATCGTTTCACTGGAAAGATCGCCGTCACCGATATCTTCATTGAAAAACTGTTTCAACATTTCCTGCAATTTGATGTTGTTCATAAAGTCCGTCCCTCACATGATAGTTTCCTTGTTTAAAAACAATCCATTTATTGTTCCAATCTTCTTTCATCGAAGGGAAATCGCTGCGGATATGGGAACCGCGGGATTCTTCCCTGATTAATGCCCCTTGAACGATTAAAGAGGCGGTGATATGCATGAATAATTGTTCAATGGCCGATCTGTCCATTGCATCCAGATCAACGGCTGCAATGTCCCTGTAACTTGGCAGCTTTGCCAATAATTCCGAGAGGCCTTGTTTCTCCCTTACAATGCCTGCATTTCTGAACATCTCTTTTTGTAAAGTTTTTGGATCCATTAATGTTGGTAAATTCACCAATTTCTTTTCATTGGAAATCCGCGTAAAGTTGTGTTGGCGTGTACCGTTGCAAAGCAGATTTTCCGCCATCAATTTTCCGAATGTGATACATTCAAGCAGTGAATTGCTGGCCAGGCGATTGGCTCCGTGCACCCCTGTACAAGCCGTTTCCCCGACGGCAAGAAGTCTGGGGATGCTCGTCCGGCCGTAAACGTCACTGATAATGCCCCCCATCAGGAAGTGGCTTCCAGGCGCGATGGGAATGCGTTGTTTCGATAAATCAATGCCTTGTTCTTTGCAAATGTTTGTGATTGTTGGAAACTTTTCTTCAAAGTGTTCTATATTTGATATGTCGATATAAACTTCCCGGCCTTTTGCACGATGTTTATACATTTCATAGGCGGTAACATGTCTTGGGGCCAAATCCCCCAATGGATGAACCCCTTCCATCAATCGATTTCCTTCTTCATCCGCAAAGAATCCGCCGGCGCCACGCACCGCTTCGGAGACAAGTCCATGGGTTTGGCCGTCCTTGTAGATTAAGCTTGGATGGAATTGAACAAATTCCATATCGGCGATTTCAGCTCCGGCGATGTATGAAAGGGCAATCCCGTCGCCAAAGCTGTCGGGGCAATTGGAAGTATATTCATACAATGCCCCTGCGCCGCCTGTTGCAATAATGACATAGGAGGCCAAATAGGTTGTCGTTTTTCCTTCTTTGGATTTTGTTTTGACACCGATACATTCGCTATCCTCATTCAATAACAGTTCATAAGCGAGTTCGTATTCATGGATTGTCACCTTTTCAGCCAATAAATCTAGCAAATAGTTTACGAGAGCTTGTCCTGTCGCATCTCCGCCGGCATGAATGATTCTCGGTCTGCTGTGGGCTCCTTCAAGCCCCAGGGAAATCGAACCGTCCAAAGCCCGATCCGCTTGAAAATTTTCTTTGATCAATTGATGAACCGTTTTCTTTCCTTCTTCCACCAATGTATGAACATTGTCTGGCTGATGGTGATAAACACCTGCTGAGAGCGTGTCTTGCACGTGCAATTGGATGCTGTCTTCATCACTTGTAACTGCAGCGATTCCTCCTTGGGCTTTGTATGAGCTCCCGTTTTTCAGATGGTTTTTTGTCACGATATCCACCTGAAATTTTTCTGCGAGGATTTTCGCTGTCTGAAGGGCGCTCGCACCGCTACCGATAATGACAATATCTGTCTTCCTCATCATGATTGCTACCTTCTTTACAGTTGTCTTGACACTTATATTTACATAAAATAAAGGATAAAACAAGCATTTGCACATAGAAAATTGGGTATGTAAAGTATGCTAATGGTTCATAATTTTTGCAGAAACGGGGAATAGTCATGATTTATTTGGATTATGCCGCAACAACGCCAATGCTGGATGTAAGCATAGAGGCATATGGCATTGCCGCAAAGGAAGTATACGGAAATACATCAAGTTTGCACGATGCGGGAGGAAAAGCAGTGTTCCTGTTGGAAAAATCGAGGGATGCCATCGCCGAAAAATTGGGCGTCAATCGGGATGGCGTCATTTTTACAGGAGGCGGAACGGAAGGCAATATTTTGGCGATTTTATCATTGGCCCGTGCAGGACAAGGAAAGCATGTCATCACTTCAAGCGCGGAACATACGAGCGTCCATGCGGCAATGAATACACTGGAGCGGGAAGGTTACGAAATTACGAGACTGCCGCTGACGGAACAGGGGACGATTGATGTGGATTTGCTGGAAAAAACGGTCCGTCCTGATACCGTCCTGATTTCCATTCAACACGTCAATTCGGAAATCGGCTCCATTCAACCAGTGGCGGAAATTGCAAAGGTTGCACAAAAATACAACATTCCCTATCATGTAGATTGTGTTCAATCTTTTTGCAAGTTGGATATAAAGTCATTTTCAAAACATGTGGATGCCATCACCGTGTCCGCCCATAAAATTGGTGGTCCAAAAGGCTGCGGTGCGGTATATTTAAATCCGCGAAGAAGAATTTTGCCTCTTTTTCCAGGGGTAACCCATGAAAGAGGGTTGAGAGGCGGCACGGTGGATACGCCGGCCATTTTTGCTTTTGCAACAAGCGTGGAACATTATAAATATGATATAAATAAGTTTTGGAAATTGCGCCATCAATTGAAAGAAGCGATTCAAAAGACAAATTGTTACTTTATCGAATCGGACGAGGCCCATCAACTTCCGAGCATTTGCGGTTTGTGCATGAAAGGGGCGGAAGGGCAATATGTGATGCTGCGCCTGAATGAAGAAGGAATCTGCATTTCCACGGGAAGTGCCTGCGACATCAACAGCAAATCCGGAACGAAGGCGATTCTTGCGATGGGTCGCAGTTTATCGGAAGCCCGCAGATTTTTCCGCATCTCCTTTGGGATGGATACAACGGAAGAAGAAATTGAACAGCTCGGCAACGCATTAATCAAAATAGATCAGGAAATCAAAAACATGAAATAAAGGCGGTCTTTATTGGATGAAACGGATTGAATCGAAGCAGAATGCATTAGTGAAGCATTGGAAAAAACTTGTTTCCGCAAAAAAAGAACGGGATAAAACCGGAGAATATATAGTGGAAGGTTTTCATTTGACGGAAGAGGCTTTAAAAAACAAGGACCAAGTGATCCACATCATTAAACGGGAAGATGTTGAAATTCCCCGGGAATGGTCATTGGACGATGTCTACCTTGTGGAAGTGACGGATTCCGTTGCGAAGGAGATTGCCGAAACGGAAACTTCCCAAGGGATTTTCGCCCATTGTAAGCAGCGGGAGATTTCCGGATCTGAACAGGCAAAATGGAGCAAATTGCTGCTCGTTGACAGCGTGCAAGATCCAGGCAATATCGGCACCATGATCCGCACTGCGGATGCTTGTGGAATTGATGCGGTCATTTTAGGAAAAGGGTGTGCCGACTTATACAATCCAAAAACTTTGCGTTCAGCCCAAGGCTCCCATTTCCATTTGCCTGTCATTAGGGGAAATTTGGCGGAATGGATAGAAAAATTAAAAGAGCGCCATATTCCGGTTTTCGGTACGGCTCTTGAAAATGCGGTTGATTACAGAAAGCTGGATAAAACGGAAAGTTTTGCCTTGTTAGTGGGAAATGAAGGCAGCGGTGTTCATCAGGCGCTGTTGGAGAAAACGGATCAAAATGTGGTAATTCCGATTTTTGGACAAGCGGAATCATTGAACGTGGCTGTTGCAACCGGTATATTGTTGTATAAATTCATGGAATAACAATGGACGTGTATTTCTGTTTCCAGTCGGAGAAAAAGTGAACGTTATTTGATAGGCTGTTGTAATGGACGAATTATAGAGAGACAATGGAACTACTTGAAAGAACTGCCGATTTATCGTAGAATAAACTAAGATTTTTCCACATGAATCAAATATGGTCAAATGCGTTTGGAGCGGGAAGAGTAAATATTCACCAGCTGCATATCAGGGAGCATAAGTCCAGACTGAGAGCTTATGCATGCAGCGGAATATTGAAGTTCACCCCGCAAGCAGCATCCGGGACCAGAGAATTTTCTCTGTAAAGGATTGCCGGCCAATGCCGTTATGTCAATGAAGTGATTGCATTTTTGCAATAACTAGGGTGGTACCGCGAATGTTCCTCGTCCCTTGATTGGGGCGGGGTTTTTTTATTTGGGCAAACGTCAATTCTTTTACAAAACACGGCATCAAGTTCTTAAATAAAGGTCATATAAAAATCCGTCATTTTGGGATGAATCAAAAATTTTAAGGAGGTTACATGATGGAACAGCAACTCAAACAAATCGAGCAAGAAGCCATTGAACAAATTGCTGCTTGTACGAACCTGAAAGAATTGAATGATATTCGCGTAAAGTTCTTAG